>CAYMLN010000489.1:0-2593 GCA_964391045.1 uncultured Saprospiraceae bacterium | reverse complement strand
TCGATGACGGACGCGCGCGTGATCCCCTTGAGGATCGCGCCGCTTGTTGACGGGGTCACGATCTCGTTGTCGAAGACGAAGAAGATATTCATCGTGCCCACTTCCTGCACGAAATTGAGATTGTTGGCATCCAGCCAGAGCACCTGGTCATAGCCTTTCTCGCGGGCCAGTTTGGACGGGTACAGCGCTGCGGCGTAGTTGCCTGCCGTCTTGGCCTCGCCGACACCGCCGCGCACGGCGCGGACGAACTGGTGTTCGACCAGCAGCTTGATCGGGCGCGGATAGTACGGGCCGACCGGCAGGAGGATAATGGCGAACTTATACGTATCCGAGGCTTTCACGCCGATCATGTTGTCCGTGGCGAACATGAAGGGGCGGATATACATCGCACTGCCCTTCGCAGGCGGGATCCAGGCCTGGTCGATCCCGACCAGCGCGTGGATAGCCTCCAGGAAGATCTCTTCGGGAATCTCCGGCATGCACATGCGCACGGCCGAGGCATTCATCCGCCTGGCATGCAACTCCGGACGGAAAAGCATCGGCTTGCCATCGACGGAGCGGGCCGCCTTCATTCCTTCGAAAATGGACTGCCCGTAGTGGAGGGCCATGTTCATCGGATGAATGTCGAGCTGATGCACCGGCGAAATGCGCGGGTTGACCCATTGCTTGCCGTCAAAATCGATCTCGAACATGTGGTCGGAGATGATCTTTCCGAAGGGAAGATTGGTGAAGTCAACCTCGCTGACACGGGATTGCGGCGCGAGTTCAATGCGGAGATCCTTCATGTTTACCGAATTTGATACAAACATACGGGTTTTCACTTTTTATTCACAGTCAACGGGTTACACATTTGAAATACGCGCTTTAATTTTACCGCTTTAGCTTCGGCTGCAATAAAATTTGGCGATCCATGCCGGTCACGACCTATGCATTTTCCGAACCCGATACTGTCCCGGGCGGGGATAGCCTTTGCCGTATCGTGTTCGTCGTCCCGGACGGACTGAATGAGGCGGACAGCGAACTGCTCCGACGCATTGCGTCAGCGCTCAAGGCGGATCACGAAAAGGATATCCTTCACCTGGTTAATACAACCGATCATCTGGCCGCGATCCCCTCTTCGGTTCGGTCTGCAGCGGATCTCGTTGTGAGTTTCGGTGTGCCGCCGGAGTTGTTCGGCTGGCATCTCGATATCGCCGGCCAGGGCATGTGCGCCCTTGACCGTACGACATTCATCCTCACCTTGTCCCCGCGATCGCTCCAGGCCGATGCGCAGGCGAAGAAGAACCTCTGGGCGGCGATGCAAGATTTTCTTGACCGATCGGCCGCGTCCCATCCGTAATGCGCATCGTCCTGGCCACCCGCAATGCGCACAAGGCGGAGGAGATCCGCCGCATGGCGCCATCGTGGATCGACATCCTGACCCTCGACGACATCGGCTGGACGATTCCCATCGAAGAGCCGCATGACACGTTCGAGGAGAATGCCCAAGTGAAAGCGGTGACCATCTTCAACGCCTGCGGCATACCCGCGCTGGCCGATGACAGCGGCCTCGAGGTCGATGCGTTGTCGGGCCGGCCGGGCGTTCGCTCCGCGCGCTATGCCGGCGACGACCAGGACGACCGGCGCAACCTGGAGAAGGTGATCGATGAATTGGACGGTTGTACGAATCGCCGGGCGCGCTTTCGCGCGGTCCTTGCTTTTTGTGCCGCACCCGGCCATACGGATTTCTTCCAGGGTGTGGTGGACGGGTATATCGCGGACAAGGCAAGCGGCACGGGCGGATTCGGATACGACCCGGTGTTCATGCCGGAGGGCTTTGACCGCACATTTGGCGAACTCGGACCCGAGGTAAAGAACAGGATCAGTCACCGCGCCAAGGCCTTGGCCGCGTTCATCAGGCATCTGTACGGCGCCTTCCCGGCACCGGCCCGATGAGGCCGCAAATCAAAAATTCGTCAGGAGGTCGATCACTACGGCCGAGCCATAGAAGAGGCTGGCCATGCCGTTGGACTCGAAGAAGGCCTGGTTGATCCGCCCGAGGTCATGCCTGGCCACGAGCCAGTGCTGACGCACCAGCAGCCCCATGAAGGCAGCCGTGCCGACCCAGTGCAGCCAATCCAGGGTATCCAATTGACGGGACTGCAGGATCCCGATCGCGACCAGCAGCACGGCACAGGCGACGTGGAGCATCCTGGAGATCCGGATGGCGCCGGCCTTGCCAAAGCGGCCGGGCATGGAATGCAGGCCCTGTTCGCGATCGAACGTCTCATCCTGCAGGGCATACAAGATGTCGAAGCCGCCGACCCAGCACATGACCATGATCCCGTACATCACCGGCAGGACATCGAAGCGGCCCGTGACGGCCAGGTAGGCGCCGACAGGGGCCAGGCCGAGCCCCAGGCCCAGCACGAGGTGACACAGCCAGGTGAAACGCTTGGTGAAACTGTACCCAAGGATGACGAGCAAGGCTACCGGTGAGAGCACGAAACACAGCGGGTTGATGAACCATGTCGTGACCATGAAGGCAAGGGCCATCAGCCCCGTGAAACGCAACGCGTTGGACGGCGTGATCACGCCCGCGGGGATCTCGCGG
>CAYMLN010000488.1:0-2612 GCA_964391045.1 uncultured Saprospiraceae bacterium | reverse complement strand
CCACGCCGGCCTTGCCGACATCGCCCTTGACGCGCGGATGATCGGAATCATAACCGCGGTGCGTAGGCAGGTCGAAGGCAACGGAGAGGCCTTTCTGTCCGGCCGCGAGGTTGCGACGGTAAAAGGCGTTGCTCTCTTCGGCAGTCGAGAATCCGGCGTACTGGCGGATCGTCCACGGGCGGACGAGATACATCGTCGAATACGGGCCGCGCAGGAAGGGCGGGATGCCCGATACATATCCCGTGAGCAGCGACGCGGGCCGTGCGCCGTGGCGGTCGCTCCAGTCGAGACGAAGGCTGTTTTGTTCCGTTTGCGCCATGCCGAAAGATAGGAAGATGGCCGCGATCGTCCCTGCCGGCCGCATCGGCTGAATTGGCGTAATTTTGTCCGCTAAACCGGACCATACGCCTTGGTAGCCTTTGAACGCCATGTCCTGGACAACGGATTGACCGTGCTGATCCACCAGGACCCCGATACGCCGCTGGCGACCGTCAACCTCCTCTACAAAGTCGGCTCGCGCGACGAATCCCCCGACCGCACCGGCTTTGCCCACCTCTTCGAACACCTTATGTTCGGCGGCTCCGCCCATGCCCCGTCGTTCGACGACCTGACCCAGCTCGCAGGCGGGGACTGCAACGCCTACACGAATGCGGACATCACGAACTTTTACGTAACGCTTCCAGCGGTCAACCTGGACATGGCCCTGTGGCTGGAGGCCGACCGCATGCAGCACCTCACCATCAGCCAGAAGACCCTGTCGACGCAGCAGCAGGTCGTTGTCGAGGAATTCAAGGAGACGTGCATCAACCAGCCGTACGGCATGGTGTGGCACCAGCTCGCGGGCATGTGCTATACGCGGCATCCCTACCGGTGGCCGACCATCGGCCTCGAGATCAGCCACATCGCCGAGGCAAAGCTGAGTGATGTGAAGACCTTTTACACGAATTTTTACGGCCCCAACAACGCAATTCTCGCGATCGCAGGTCCGCTCGAGCCGGCCGAGGTGCTGGAGAAAGTGAAGACATACTTCGGCCCTATCGCCCATCGTCCGGTCATGCGGCTGCCCCGGCTTGACGAACCTGTCCAGACCGCGCCGCGGCTGCTGGAAGACAAGGGCGCCTATCCGTCGTCGGTCCTCTATCTCGCCTGGCGGATGGACAGCCGGAACGGGCCGGATTACTATGCCTATGACCTCCTGAGCGACGCCCTCAGCCTCGGGCGTTCGTCGATCCTCTACCAGCAACTGGTCAAGGTGCGCAAGATCTGTGCGCATGCCGACGCCTACATCACCGGCTCGGAAGACGAAGGCCTCTTCATCATCGAGCTCCGTCCGTCGGCCGGCTACGACCTCGACGCCATCGAGGCCGCGCTTTGGGAAGAACTAAAGCCGCTGCAGGATGCGCCGATTGGCGAGCGGACGTTGGACAAGCTGAAAAACAAGAACGAGAGCACCGTGGCCTTCGCGAATACGAGCTGTGCGCAGAAGGCGACCAACCTCGCCTACTACGAGTCGCTCGGCGACGCGGGCATGATGAACACCGAGGCCGACCGGATCAACGAGGTCACGGCTGACGACATCATGCGCGTCGCGCGCAAGCTCACGCCCGGTAACGTCAACACCCTCCGACTGGTCAGCGACGCCTCGCTCGCACCGGTGATGGCAGACGCAGAGGACGACGACGAAGACGACGAGGCATGGGACTGACCGAAACCCTGGAATCCATCTTTCGCGAAGCTGCTGCCGCGATCCTGGAGGTCTATGCCGACGAAGCGTTGTTTGCCATTGAAAAGAAAGCCGATGCCAGTCCGCTGACCCTGGCGGACAAGCGCTCCAATGCGATCATTACGGCCCGGCTTGCGGAGGCCTTCCCGGGCACCCCGGTTATTTCAGAAGAAAAGAAGGCCCGCGGATATGGCAAGCGGCAGCACTACACGCGCTGCTTTATCGTCGATCCGCTCGACGGCACCAAGGAATTCATCAAGCGCAACGGGCAGTTTGCCGTCAACATCGCGCTCGTCGAGCACGGCCGGCCTATAGCAGCCGTGGTGGGCATTCCCGTCACCGGGGAATGCTATGGCGCGGAGTATGGCCAGGGCGCATGGCGCTGCGCGGCCGGCGGCGAGCGCCAGCCGGTCGCTTCGCGTGCGTTCTCCCTCGGCGACAGCGGCCTGCGCGTACTGGCCTCCGAAAGTCACCGCGATGCGAAGACCGAGGCCTTCATCGCCCGGCTGCAGGACCCGCAGATCGTGCATTCCGGCAGTTCGATCAAGTTTCTCCGCCTCGCCGAAGGCGCGGCGGATATCTATCCGCGCATGGCGCCGACGATGGAATGGGATACGGCGGCGCCGCAGCTCATCCTCGAGGAGGCGGGCGGCGCGGTGGTGCGGTATCCCGACCTGGAGCCCCTCACCTACAACAAGCCCGAGCTCTTGAATCCGTATTTCATCGCCTTCGGCCGGCTGACGGATCCGGAGCGGCTCAGGGAGCTGATCATAGAGATATAATGCATGTGTGGGTCGGTGGTTGTACCTCCGACCTATCCGATTCCGTCATGCGGAATCGAAGGCATATCCCTCGTGCCTGTGGGCCCAAGAGATATACGCGGTGTGGG
>CAYMLN010000487.1:0-2619 GCA_964391045.1 uncultured Saprospiraceae bacterium | reverse complement strand
GTCATCCTTGGCCCCACCCGACCCGATTTCGTTACGTACCAGGTGTTCTGCCGGTTCTTGCCGGACTTCTGCTTCTACCCGGAGAACCTGCAGATCATCACGCGGGACATCCAGGAGCAATTTATCAGCCACATCAAGGTCTCCCTCTGGCTCGGCATCATCTTCGCCTTCCCCTACGTATTCTACGAGTTCTGGCGATTTATCAAGCCGGGCCTGTACAAGAACGAGATCAAGGCCGCGCGCGGCATGGTCTTCATCTGCAGCCTCCTGTTCCTGATGGGCGCCTCGTTCGGGTATTTCATCATTTCCCCGATCGCGATCACCTTCCTCTCGTCGTATAGCGTCAGCCCGGAGATCGCCAACACGACCACGCTGGCCGCGCTGGTCAACAACATGACCATGTTCACGCTGCCCGTTGGGCTCATCTTCGAGCTTCCCGTCATCATGTACTTCCTGGCCAAGATCGGCCTCGTGACCGGGGAGTTCCTCGCGACCTACAGGCGACACGCGATCGTGGTCATCATCGTCGTGGCCGCGGTGATCACGCCGCCCGACGCGATCTCGCAGATGATGGTTGCCATCCCGCTGCTCGCCCTCTACGAGGTCAGCATCGTCGTGACCAAGCGTATCGACCGCGAACGCGCCCAGGCGGAGAAGGCCTTTGACAACGAGTCCGCCCAATCCTCCTGATCCCGCCATGCAGCGCCTCTCCTCTCAACTCACCCTGTTCCTTCGGATCGCCATCCCCACGATTTGGGCGTCTGCCATCCTGGCCACCCTTGTCTTGCTCGGATGGTCCGTCCGTGGGAAGGCCGGCCTCTTCGGCAACCCGTTCGTCTGGATCGGCATCGCCGTCATCCTCGGTTCGGGCCTGGCCCTGATGAAGCTCATCTTCTGGCGATACTACCGCATCGACGCGGATGACCGGTTCCTTTACGTTAGCAACTACTTCCGGACGTACCGCTATCCCCACGGCGAGATCGAATCAATCAGGGCCTCCACGCGTCTTCCCGGCCGGTCATATACGATCCGGCTTCGCTCGAAGGGTTATTTTGGGCAGAAGATCCGCTTCCTCGCCAGCCCGTCGCTGCTCGCCGATTACCTGTCGACGCATCCGGACCTGAAGGAAAAATGGTTCGGGCCGGAAGGGGATTCCAAACCCGCTTGATCCGGTTCGCCGCCCTGCAAATGAATTAGCGAACACCCGCCTTGGGCGACAGGCGCACGATCGGGCAGATCATTTCCTCGAGGGAGATGCCGCCGTGCTGGAAGGTGTTCCGGTAATAGGTGTTGTAGTAGTTGTAGTTGTTCGGGTAAAGGAAGTACTTGTCCTCCTTTGCGAAAATGTACGTGGCGCTCAGGTAGGGTCGCGGCAAGCCCACATCCTCAGGCTTCCTGATCTCGAGGACATCGCGTGCCTCGTATTGCAGGTTCTTGCCCATCTTGTACCGGAGGTTGGTGGTGGTATTCCTGTCGCCGACGACCTTGGACGGCTGGCGAACGCGGATCGTTCCATGGTCCGTGCCGATGACGAGCTTCATCCCCTGCCCCGCCATCCGGCGGAGGGCAGCCCACAAGGGCGAGTTGAGAAACCAGCTGCGGGTGAGGGAGCGGTAGGCTTTCTCATCGCCGGCGAGTTCCTTCAACACTTCCATCTCCGTCCGGGCATGCGACAGCATGTCGATGAAATTGTAAACGATGACGACGAGGTTGTGATGGAGCAAATCGATCGCCTTGTCGCTCAGTTGCCGGGCGTCCTCCACATTGGTGATCTTGCTGTAGTGCCACTTGATCTCCTTGCGCAGGCGGCGCTGGAGTTGCTTGCCGAGCAGCGTTTCTTCATGCATGTTCTTCCCACCTTCCTCGAAATCCTCGACCCACAGGTCGGGATAGTGCTTCGCAATGTCGGCGGGCATCATGCCGGCAAAAATGGCGTTGCGGCTATACTGGGTCGAGGTTGGCAGGATGCTGTAGAAATAGGCCTCCTCCTCGATATCGAAATACTCGGTGATGATAGGCTCGAGGATCTTCCATTGGTCCCAGCGCAGGTTGTCGAGCAGCAGGAAGACGACAGGCGCCGTGTCATTGATGTGGGGAAGCACTTTCTCCGCGATGAGGTCAGGCGACATCAGCGGCGCCTTGGCCTTGTCCGCGATCCAGCCGGGGTAGTTGCGGGCGATGAACTTGGAGAACTCCGCATTGGCCTCCGTTTTCTGCATCGACAGGATATCGGTCATCTCCTCGCTGCCCGACGCGTCGATCTTGAGCTCCCAGTTGACGATCTTCCGGTAGGCCTGGACCCATTGGTGCAGGTCCGGCCCGCTGTTGATCTCCATCAGGATGTTGCGGAACTCCGCCTGGTAGTCCGATGAGGTCTTCTCCCGCACGAGCCGCTTGTTGTCGACGATCTTCTTGAGCGTGAGCAGGATCTGGTTGGGGTTGACCGGCTTGATGAGGTAATCGTCGATCTGGGAGCCGAGCGCCTCCTCCATGATGTTCTCCGCCTCGTTCTTCGTGATCATCACGATCGGCAGCGACGGCTTGACGGCCTTGAGGCGCTGCATCGTCTCCAACCCCGACAAGCCGGGCATGCTCTCATCGAGTAATACTATGTCGATG
>CAYMLN010000486.1:0-2621 GCA_964391045.1 uncultured Saprospiraceae bacterium | reverse complement strand
ACACGATCGTCCCCGTGTTGGCCAGCTCCAGGATCCGTTCGATGACGGCCCAATGCGTGGACGGGAAATAGGATTTCCGGAACTGCCAGGCGTCGATGATATCGCCGTTGAGGATAAGCCGGGCCGGTTCGACCTGCCGGAGGTAGTGGAGGAGTTCTTCCGCGCGGCACCCCGAGGTGCCGAGGTGGGTGTCCGAGATCACGCAGATATCGAGATATTTCCGCATGTGAAAATCCTTGATTTCCAGCAAAAATATCGGCCACGTGTGACCTGGATGTCAAATGCGGGAGGCGGCCGGTAAAGCTTTGGATAACCGGGGCGGTCGGGCTTTACCGTGGATTGACCGGAGAAAGAATGTACCCGGAGCCGGAATCGAACCGGCACGGCCATTACTGGCCACAGGATTTTAAGTCCTGCGTGTCTACCTGTTTCACCATCCGGGCGTGAAGCGCGTAAAGGTAATACGCACCGGCCTAAAGCAGAAAAGCCGGAAACGATGTTCCGGCGTGCTGCTTACGTTATGACGTGGGCGAAACGCCCGACTAGATCTCGGACTGCCGCTTCGTGCGGTAGACAGCCTTCAGGATCTCGTTGCGGCGCTGGACGGAGGGCTTGGTGAATTCCTTCCGGCGGCGCAGCTCCTGGATTTGGCGTACGTTCTGCACTTTGCGCTTGTAGCGCTTGAGGGCGCGGTCGATGGACTCGCTTTCCTTGATTTCGATAATCAGCATGCGGGTTGCAATAGGTTTAAAGCGGGGCAAAAGTATGGATTCCCGCTGAGAAAACCAAATCCCGGCCAAGAGAACACGCTATTGCCCGAGGATCTTGATGAGGTCTCCCTGCTCCACCCGGTCACCTGCCTTGTGCTGGTTGAGGATCTCCAGCGTCTTTCGCTTGTCCGCCGGCACCTGGTACGCGGTCAGCGCCTGGTCGAAGGTTCCCGCCTGCTTGACGGGCACGACCCTGATCCGGTCGGGCTTGACATTAAGCCGGGCGGGATCGGTAAGTGGCCGGAAGCCGCGGGCCGCGGTCCGGAAGGCCGCGTCAAAGGAGGTAAATCGCTCGGCCATGGCAGCGCAATGGAAAACGTAATGCCGGCCCTCGTAGGTGATAAAGGTCGACCGGACGCTCAGCGTGAGCTGGGTCCCCGTCGCCTGGTCGGCCTGCACCTGGCGAGAATCCACTTCGAGGCCGGGCAGGCCGTTGACCGTGACCGGCCGCGAACCCGTGACCTCGAGTTGCAGGTCTTTCATTGCCTGGTCAGCCGCCGCCTGGAGGCTGGCCCCGGCCGCAAGGGTAAAGAGGATCATCGCATTGCCGTCCTCCGAGGCCATGCGCACCTCACTGGGATAATTCTGCAGTGCCCACTTGGCCGGCAGCGGGAAACTGAACTTGAGTTCCGGATGATAAAAGACGCTGCCGTCAAGGTAGCCTTGCCGCGGATCCTCCCCGAACACCAGCCCGTCGAGGAGCCGCAGATAGGCGTCCTGGTTGATTTTATACGGTGGTCGCTGATCCTTCGCCTGCCATTCGTCGGCCAGCTGACCGACCTTGTTCACACGATCCGCCGGATCCGGGTGGGTACTCAAGAAACTCGGGATCGACCCGCCGGCATCGTCGCTGAGGGCTTTGAGCGTGTTGAAGAACCCCGCCATCTCATGCGCGTCATAGCCGACTTTCGTGGAATACTCGACGCCGAGCTGGTCCGACTGCGACTCGTTGTCCCGGCTGTATTTCAGGAACAGCAGCCCGACCGCGGTCTGGGCCTCATTGGCAAAGGCGCGGAGCTCCTTGGAGACCATCATGCCGCCGATCATGGCGACCTGGGTCAGCACCTGGCGCGTATATTGTTCGTCAGCATGCCGGGCGGTGATATGCCCGATCTCATGGCCGAGCACCCCGGCCAGTTCCGCCTCGTTGTTGAAATGCGCCAGGATCCCGCGCGTGAAATACACGTACCCGCCGGGGACCGCAAAGGCGTTGACCACGGGCGAATCGAGGATCCGGAACGTAAACTTGAGCCCGGGCCGATGCGAGATGGCCACCATCTCCTGGCCGCGCGCATCGAGCAGCGCCTGGATTTGGGCGTGTTCGTACAACCCGTACTGCGCGATGATCGCCGGATCGCTGTCGCGGCCCAGGGCGATCTCCTGTTGCTCGGACATGAACGATACGGTCTTCTTTCCGGTCACCGGGTTGACCGCACAGGCGGACATCGCAAGGAAGCCAATGGTCAGCAATGCGATACGGACAGGTGCATGTGTCATGATGCTCGGATTTTCTTCAACAGGTATAACGGCCGGAGAGGGAAAAACCTTCGAGACCTGCTAAAGATATTCCAGTCTGCGGATAACCTCCGTCACCCCTGCAACGTTATGCCGGTCGCGAATCCTAAACTTTGCCCAAATTTGCCTGATGCCTGAGAAGCGTATGCGATCCGTGTCTTTCCTGTTTCCGGCCGGCCTGCTCGTCGGCCTTGCCGTCGGGTCCTTCCTCCAGTGCCGTCCGCAGGCTGGCCCGGCGGATGGGGAACAGCCCGCTGCAATCGCAACCCCGGCCGACCCGCACTCGACGGCCGCCCGGCCGGTCGCCTCGACCTACTGCACGCGGCGTGCCAGCGG
>CAYMLN010000485.1:0-2622 GCA_964391045.1 uncultured Saprospiraceae bacterium | reverse complement strand
CGGTTGGCCTCGGCCATCTTGTGCGTGTCTTCCTTCCGCTTTACGGCGTTGCCTTCGCCCTTGGCAGCGGCCATCACCTCGGCGGCGAGCTTTTCAGCCATGCCTTTGCCGTTGCGCTCGCGCGAGAAGCGGACCAGCCACTTCATGCCGATCGATATCTTGCGGCTCGGGTGAATCTCCGTGGGGATCTGGAACGTGGCGCCCCCGATCCGGCGGCTGCGCACCTCGACCGACGGCGTGGCATTCTCCAGCGCCTTGATGAAGGTCTCGTGCGGATTCTGGCCGGAACGCTCGGCGACGAGGTCCATGGCATTGTAGAAGATCTCGAAGGCCGTGCTCTTCTTGCCCTGCCACATCAGGTTATTGATGAAGCGGGTAACGGTGGTGTCGCCGTAGCGGGGATCCGGTTCGATGACCCGCAGCTTGGGTTTCTTCTTCCTCATGGTTGTCGGCTATGACTATTGTCGGCTATGACTATTTCTTAGGTCTCTTCGTTCCGTACAGCGACCGCGACTTGTGGCGGTTGTTCACGCCGGCCGTGTCCAGGGCGCCGCGTACGATCGTGTAGCGCACACCCGGCAGGTCCTTTACCCGGCCGCCGGCGATCAGCACGATCGAGTGCTCCTGCAGGTTGTGCCCCTCGCCCGGGATGTAGGCGATGACCTCCACCTGGTTGGTCAGGCGCACCTTGGCAACCTTCCGGAGGGCCGAGTTCGGCTTCTTCGGGGTCGTGGTATACACCCGGGTGCATACGCCGCGCTTCTGCGGGCATGCATCCAGCGCGCGCGACTTGCTCTTGTATTCGACCTTTTCGCGGCCCTTCCTAACTAATTGATTTATAGTAGGCATACGTGGCTTTTACAATATATGAATAGTGCCTTTTTTCGAAAGCGAATGCAAAGATATGACTATTTTCCCGGTTCATCGGCATACCCCCGCAAATAATTCACCCTAAAACAGCAGGTTATGACCGCCACCATCCGGAAAG
Organism: uncultured Saprospiraceae bacterium; assembly: GCA_964391045.1. Lineage (GTDB taxonomy): Bacteria > Bacteroidota > Bacteroidia > Chitinophagales > Saprospiraceae > Opimibacter. The sequence continues at coordinate 1,634 of CAYMLN010000485.1, read as the reverse complement.
CCGCCCCGGCCGACATGGACGGCATCCACGCCCTCGTCCGCGAACTGGCCGAATACGAGCGGGGGCTCCACCGGGTCATCACCACCCCGGACAGCTACCGGGCCGATTTTGCCCGGGGCGCTTTCGACGCCTTCGTCGCCGAGCTGGACGGCGAGATCGTGGGCATCGCCCTCTACTGCGGCATGTTCAGCACCTGGCGCGGCCGGGGCCTCTACCTCGAGGATTTCATCGTCCGGGAGGCCCTCCGGGGCTCCGGCATCGGCCGCCGGCTCTTCGACGCCTTTATCGACGAGGCCCGCCGCCAGGACGTCTCCCTCGTCAAGTGGCAGGTCCTCGACTGGAACGAGCCCGGACTGAACTTTTACCGGAAGGTGGAGGGGACGGTGTTTGACGGGGAGTGGGTGGATGTGAAAATCTTCTTTAAATAGCTTTGCCGTGGGCGGCGTCCTCGCCGTCCACATACGGATTCTTGCCGTGGGCGGCGTCCTCATTGGTCGCCATAGTGGAAGGCGGAGGCGATCCGCCGACCACCATACGGGTCTTTGCCCGTCACGCCCGCGCTCGCCCCGCTTTATACCTTGCCCCTTGGGCAAGATGTATAAAGTGCCCCTGTGTCCGAACACCTTCGGCCTGCCGGCCGTATTGTGTTCCTGGAACCCCGGGGCCCTCCGCCCTCGGCTTAATTCAATTACCCTGTGCAGTGGCCGTTGACCGTTAACCGTCCTCCCCGGTCAAGCACCCTTCATGTGCCCGACTCGCCCAGTCCTTTCATCCGGATCATTCCGTCCGGGGGGATGCGGATTCGGATCTCCAGTTCTCCGCCCAGCGCCTCGACGTATCGCCGGAGGGTGGAGATCAGCATGTCATGCCGCTTTTCCAGGTTGGAGATATTGACCTGCTTGATCCCCTGGTGCCGGGCGATGTCCTCCTGGGTAATCCCCAGGTCCTTGCGCAAGGCGGCCAGGGAAGCATATTCCCGGATGTAGACATCGGCCTTGGCCCGAATCCTGGCTTGCCTTTCGGCCGGCATCCTGTCGATGATCTTTCTGATTGGTGTCCCCATTGTTTATTCCTTTTGCTTCAACGAATCCAGGTGCTGGTCAAACCGGTTATCCGCCTGCCGGATCAGTTTTAAATAAAATCTCCTGCTGCTTCTCCCCCGCTTGTTGCCTGCCACCAGCAGGATCGCCTTTCGTTTCGGATCGAAGGCATAGGCCATGCGCCAAACTTCACGCCTCACGTCCACACGCAGCTCCTTCATATTTGCATGCCTTGAACCATTCAGCGTATCGGCATGCGATCGCCCCAATGCCGGGCCGAATTCCTCCAACAACAATGCCTTGGCCAGGATTTCGTCCTGCACGGCCTCAGCCAGGCCACCAAATTCCGGAAGAAATGCTTCGTGGAACTCGACGACCCAAGCCATTCTCCAAATATAGCCATAAAGCTATATAATGTCAAAGCTATATGAAAAGTTTCCCCGGGCAAACCTATACTGCCCATTTTAACTGCGGCTCCGCGGCTCTGCGTCGTGCCATTGTCGTCCCTGTAGCGATCGTGATTGCGCCGCTATCTCATTGAACTGCGGCTCTGCGGCTCTGCGCGAGATTCGGGTAACTCTTGCGCCCCGCGCC
>CAYMLN010000484.1:0-2634 GCA_964391045.1 uncultured Saprospiraceae bacterium | reverse complement strand
CGTTGTCCATCCCGTCGGCCCCCAGCCAGTCCCACCAATCGCCGTTTGACTGACGGAAGGAGGATCCGTTATCCTGAGACCCGATGACGATGCGACTGGCATCCGTCTTGGCGTGGCTGATGCGATAGATCTGGCGTATGCCCAGTCCGGCTGACAGGTCGGTCCAGTCACCACCTGCGTTTGCGCTGACATAGATTCCGCCGTCAGTGCCCGCGTAGAGGTTCCCGTTGATGTATTCGAGGGCATGCACGTCGGCATGGTTGTAACCGGTATTGTTCGGATAACTCCACTCGGTCTCGGCCGTGAAGGTGAATCCGCCGTCGGTGGATTTCCAGCAGATGATCCCTGCGATATGGACTTCATTCGCGTTGGCCGGGTTGACGCACATCGCCATGTCATGCCATGCCTGGCCGATCGTATCTGTCCCGTTCGGCTCGTATCCGAAAAAATTGGTGCCCATGGCCGGATCGCCGATGACCGTGGTGGTAAAACTCACCCCGCTGTTGGTGGATTTGTACAAGCGGCCAAAGCGGGTCAGGTTCGGATGGGACTGGACGGCATACACGACGCTCGGATCATGGGCGGAGACGGCGACCTGCGTCCGGCCCAAATGGGTGATGCCGCCCGCCGCACCGATGGCGGTCCAGGAGACGCCATTGTTGGTCGATCGTTTGAGTGTATTGCTGGTCCCGGAGGAGTAGACGATATTCGGATCGCCGGGCTTGAATTCGATATCTTCCGCCGTTTCGGGATGGACTTGCGTCCAGGACGTTCCGCCATTGGTTGAACGCCATATCCCATTGTTCGCGGTAGCCAGGACGATGGCGTTGTTCGAAGGATGTACGATGACTTTGCGCGTATTGGACGGTCCGCTGCCGGTGGCGGTCCAGGTGACGCCGGCATTGGTCGTCTTGATCACGCCCCCGCCGGCATTCATGACGGCGGCATACAGCGTATTGGCATTGGACGGGTCGAAGGCGAGATTATAGATATACATCCATGCGGCATTGACCTCGTCGATCAGCGGCGTCCACGAATTTCCGCCATTGACGGTTTTCCAGATCCCGCCGCCGGGCGAACTGACATAGATGATATCCGCGTTGGAGGGATGGATGGCCACTGAGGTGATCCGGCCGATGCCGGGATTCCAGCCGCTCGTGTTGGTCCATGTATCCGGGCCAAGGGAGGTCCATGGTTCGGTCGTGCGCTCCTCTCCCTGGAAGGACCGCATGAACGCGGCGTATCGGGATGATTCCCGACCCGGTTCGATGTACATCCGGTTTGCGTCGAGATGAAACTGGCGTTCGTATCTCCACCGCTGGTATTGCTTGTAGCCGGATCCCCGCCCGGTGCCCACGCGGGCAAAGTACCGTTCGGCGCGCTCATTAACCTCTTCAAAGGTCAGATCTGTCCGCTCCATCAGTCGCGCAATGTGATCTTCATGGCTGATGGTACCCACGCCGGGCTGGGCATTCACATGAATGACGGCGAAATGGATAAGGAGAATGGCAGTGAAGAGCGCGCGCGATGCACGAACGGGGTTGGGCGTCATGTCGGTTTGGTGTTTCGGTTGGATGTAGTCGGGGCGGGCGTAATTCTTGTCCCGGATGACCTGGTAATTTTCCTGGCCCTTACGAACCCCCTTGATTTCCCAGTCAAACTTGAAGTTGCCCTTTCCTCCACGCAGTTCTTTCACCCGGACGCCGTCCGATTGTTTTTGGATGACGGCGAGCCCGTAGGTGTCCGTATCCTGCGGCGTCAGGATGACAGTGACGGTTTCCGGATTGACGACCGATTGGAAGTGTTCGGGATACGGGATGAAGGCTTCGCCGGCTGACAGTGCGGCGGTGCCCCGGATATAGGCCGCTGCTTCCGGGCCTTCGAGACAGGCATACCAGATGTCCGTATTCGGGTCCCGGGGGTTGGGAACCCGGAAGTTTTTCACCGTGGCAAAGAGTTCGCCATCTCCCTGGGCATTGACGAATATGGCCGATTGAAGAATGTCATCTTGGTCGTAAGCGCCCACGAAACCGTTGTCCGCATATCCGGCCAGGTTGGTCATGCGGACATTTCGGGAGCCCGAGGCTCCGGCGATGTCAATGTACCCGCTGCCGCTTCCGGTTCCCGATGTATGGAAGCTCGATTCCACATGCGCGTCTTCATTGAATTGCCACAATCCGTAAGACGACATCAAGACGTTATGTCCAGGGCCATTGAACAACCCGACGCTCCCACCGCCTGACACAGGGCATCCGCCCCCGGCCAGGATCTCGACCGTTCGGGCCACAGGACCCTGGCACGGATGATCATTGAGGTATATGGCAGGGGTCTGGTACTCATACTCATTGATGCCAACCATCTCTGTGCCGAATGGATGCTGGATACTCAGCCCGCCCCGGACCGTGAGCGGGGCCGTGGGTTCGGTCGTGCCCTTTGACGATGTCGATGAAGATGTCTTCGAGCGTGGGTCTGTGGAGTTCGATGCGTGTGACGGGGATGAGGTCGAAGATTCGAGTCATGACGGCGTGCGGATCGGCGGAGTCGCGGACACGAGCCTCCCATGCGCCATCGCGCGTGGTGAGTGATGTGATGTCCGTGATGTGCGCGAGAACCTCGCGAGGGTCTGCGCTCGCT
>CAYMLN010000483.1:0-2641 GCA_964391045.1 uncultured Saprospiraceae bacterium | reverse complement strand
TGCACATCGACAACGTGCCGACCTGCGGGATCGTCCACGCGCAGTCCTTCATCACGACGTGGAAGAAATTCCAGCCGGAGTATGCCGGCTTCATCGGTTTCCATTACCCGAAGTTGTACCGCCCATGACCGGCAGGATGATCCTGTTCGGGCTCATGCTCGCCGGCCTGGGTGCACTGTTCGCATGCGGCCCGCGAAAGGACGCTTACGTTCACCGGCTCGATGACCAACAACTGACCCGCCTGTTGCTCGACCTGCAGTTTGCCGAGGTCAGCCTCACCGGCCAGGAAGATGCGATGAAGGATTCGCTCCGCACCAAATTCTGGGATCGCATGAGCACGATCTACGGCTTGTCGCCCCAGGACTTGCGGGAGGAGGTTCGGCAGTTGGAAATGGACCCGCCCCGTCACCTCGAGATCGTCCAGCGCATGGGCGCGCTCAACGATTCGATCCGCTAAGGCATGTTCAAGAACGTCAGTCTCCGCACCCTCTCCCTGCTTGGCGCCCTGGCCGTCACGGTCTTCGCCGCGCTGGCCATCTGGGTCGCGGTGCGCCTGTTCGGCCTGCCCTTCGACTGGCGGATCGGCGGTGCCGTGATCGTGGTGATCGGGCTCTTCACCTACTTCGCGACGCAGTTTCTCATCGGCACCTTCATCTACCGCCGCATCAAGCTGATCTACAAGATCATCCGCAAGTCCAAGGTGTCCATGCCGGACAAGCGGATCACGCGCCTGCAGGACGATCCCATCCTCGACAATGTCGAGCGCGATGTCCAGCTGTGGGCGGAAACCCAGCAGCACGAGATCGAGACGCTCAAGACGCTCGAGACCTATCGGCGAAGGTTTATCGGCAACGTGTCGCATGAGTTGAAGACGCCCATCTTCTCCATCCAGGGGTACATCTATACGCTGATCGACGGCGGGTTGTACGACGAGAACATCAACATGCGCTATCTGGAGCGCGCGGCGTCCAACGTGGAGCGCCTGCTTACGATCGTGCAGGACCTGGAGGAGATCAGCAAACTCGAATCGGCCGACCTGGTCCTCGACCTCCAGCGGTTCGACATCAAGGCGCTGGTGCGGGAAGTGTTCGGTGATCTTGAGATGAATGCCCGTCAAAAGCATATCACCCTCCAGTTCAAGGAGGGCGCCGACAAGTCATTCTTCGTCATGGCCGATCGCGAGTCGATCCGGCAGGTGCTGACCAACCTGATCAACAACAGCATCAAGTACGGCAACGAGGGCGGGACGACGAAGGTCAGCTTCTACGTGATGGACCGGCAGATCCTCGTGGAGATCGCGGACAATGGGATCGGGATCGAGGAAAAACACCTCAAGCACCTGTTCGACCGCTTTTACCGCGTCGACAAGAGCCGGAGCCGGGAGTCCGGTGGTTCGGGCCTGGGCTTATCGATCGTAAAGCACGTGCTCGAGGCGCACAACCAGACCGTCACTGTGCGCAGTACGACCGGCGTCGGGTCGACCTTCGGGTTTACATTGGATAAGGCTACGGATTGATCCGGGCCGGGATTCGCCGGCACAGGATCAGGCATACATTCAGGACTGGGTCGGCATCGCGGCATCGGGATCCACGCACAGTTCCACGGGCTGGCCCGGCTGGATGCTGTCGAGAAGCGCCTTGACTTGGTTGCGGACCTTGAAGTAGTCCGGCAGTTCGGCGGCGGGCATGGCTTCCGGCGGCGGCATTTTCTCTTTCAGGTGATCGACCTGGCGGCCGTTCTTCCAGAACCGGAAACAGACGTGGCAGCCAGTAGCGAGACCGGTCTGGCCGACATACCCGATCGTTTGTCCCTGCTTGACCATCGTGCCGGGGCGGATGCCGTCGGCAAAACGGGACATGTGCAGGTATTGGGTCGCATAGGTCTTGTCGTGCGTGATCTTCACATACTTGCCGTTGCCGCTCGTATACGCGGCATGCGTGACCCGGCCGTTGGCCACGGCCCGGATGGGCGTGCCGCAGGCGGCAGCGTAGTCCGTGCCAAAGTGCCCTTTGTTGCGCTTGAGGACAGGGTGGAACCGGTTGTTGGAAAAGCGACTCGAGATGCGCGCATACTCGACGGGCGACTTGAGGAAGGCCTTTTTCATGGGCCGGCCCTCGAGGTCGTAGTAACCGTCATGCTTCGAGCTCTTGTAGGCGATTGCGTGATAGGACGTATTGCCGGAGGTGAATTCAGCCCCGATCAGCCGGCCGATGCCGATGGGCTCGCCTTCGACATACTTGCGCTCATACACGAGCTTGTAGCTGTCGCCTTTCTGGATGTGATAGAAGTCGACGGACCAGCCCAGGGCGCCTTCCATCGCGGCGATGAGCTCGGTGGGCAGGTGCTGGTCTTCCATCGAGGCCCAGAGCGAACCGTTGATGGTGCCGGAGGCCGATTCGAGCCGGAGCTCGGTTTCTTTCTGGACCATTTCCACATGGATGGAATCCCCGATGTGGTACACGACCTCCCGGTAGGGGTCGGGCTCGTAGATGACAGCATGGACCTTGTCGCTGGCCGGGTCGGTGACGAGGGTCAGTTCCTTGCCCGCCCGCATCGACCGGAGGGGAAAGATGGATGCGGCCTTGCGGATGAGCTCGTCGATCTTGAAGTATTCCACCCCGCGGCTCGACAGCAGTGGGCC
>CAYMLN010000482.1:0-2646 GCA_964391045.1 uncultured Saprospiraceae bacterium | reverse complement strand
TGATACAATAATCAGGAGTTGCTGAGGGCTGTTCAAGTACAAAAAAATCCAATTGTTACTAGTAAGTTTAAAGAATTAAGAAAATTAATAATTAATAATTGATTGATATATATGATTTTGTGATTGTTATTACGAATTGTCGCTTTAGACTTGTGAAGGAAAATGAATATTGAAGAGGGGGTTTCGCGAGGATTTTCCAGAAAAAATTTGCCCTTGGCGGGTCAAAAAGGGTTCTGGAACGCCGGATTCGACAGGTCGGTCGTGTCCGTGAACGTGTGGAGGAAGGCCAGCAGGTCGGCCTTTTGCTGCGCGGTCAGCTTGAGCGGGTAGATAAACGAGTTTTTCGTGGGCGACGTCTTGCCCCCGCTATTGTAATGTTCAATGACCTCTTCCAGGGTATTGAAGCGGCCGTCGTGCATATATGGCGCCGTGAGGGCAATGTTACGCAGGGAGGGCGGCTTGAACAGGCCGTTATCGGCGAACTTACCGGTGACCTTGCCCCTGCCCTTGTCCTGGAAGCTTAGGCCATCCGGCGCTTCCTGGATCCCGTTATTGAAGAACCCGTCACTCGCCAGGAGCGGCGGATTATGGCAGTGGGCGCACTCGGCATCCGGCAGGATCGGGTCCAGGTCAAAGTACATCAGGTACCCGTTGTACTCATTGTCTTCCAGGAATATTTCTCCCCGAACGAACTTGTCGAACCGGGACTGGCCGGCGGTGATGAGGCTCCGGTTAAACTGGGCCATGGCCTTCGCGGCGAGGTCGCGGGTGATTTGTGCCTTTTTCTCGATGCCGAACGCCCGCCTGAACTCGGCCGGGTAGGACGGATGGCGCCTGAGCTTGGCCTCAACGTTTTCCCAAGTCTCCCCCATCTCGATCGGATCGGTGGGCGGGATCAGGGCCAATTGCTCGAGCGTGGCGGCTCGCCCGTCCCAAAACAGGCCGTTGTAGAGAAAACCAACATTCATCAGGCTCATGCTGCCCCGCGATGTCAGGCCGTTGACCCCCTGGCTGACCGGCCGGCCGTCAGTAAATCCGATTGACGGGTCATGGCACGATCCGCAGGCCACCGTGCTGTCGACCGAGAGGATCGGGTCGAAGAAAAGCATACGGCCCAGCCGTATCCCGTCGACCGTCATGGGGTTGTCAAACGGCTGCTCCAATTGGGGGAAGCCTGCCGGGATGACCGGGGAATACGGAACAGGTTGAAAGGGAATCCCGGTGAGATCATCATCCGGATCGACCGGACCCGGCCCGGTATCCTCACACCCGGTGGATAGGATAAGGAATCCTGCGAACCAAAGACCGATGAAAGCCTGCTTCCACATGCCGTGCAGCAAAGGTAGGGTTACAGCCGCAACGATACCGCCTGGGAAAGGTTATTGACGAGCCCCCCGATGACGACCGTATCCGTCGGGCTGTGATTCTGGGGGTTGTGCTTGATGTCAAGGCCGCTCAGCAGGGTCTTGTAGTCAATGACGACATGGATCTCCGTGGCGCCGCCGTCGACGATCTCGATACTCGCTTGGCCGGTCAACACCCGATAGAGCGGATCCGACCCGGTATGGATGGCAAAGCCAAGGTCGGGATTGCCATTGCCCAAGGTGTCGAGTCGTCCCTCGGTCTTCATGAAGATGTAGGAATCCCACGCATCCCAATAATAACTCACCCTGCTGAGGGGGTTGGTCGACGGGAAATCCGCAGGCTGGTCGTCGTTGAGGCCCGGCGGCACGCCGACACCGAACTCAAATCCGGAGTACTTGCCCGCCTTGATCCCGTCCAGGACGATGGCATACCCCTCCGTCGCGGCATCCGTATTGTCGAAACTGAGGTCCACCAACTCAATATCCCGGATGCCCGTATGCTCGGACCCTTTCAGGAGCGCGATGTCGCTGGCGTAAAAGCTCATGTGGGTGAACGAAATGCGCTCCGGTGCGTCAAACGGGAGGATATCGAAGGTCTTGAGCGGCTGCCCGTCATATTCAGGGATGAAACGCACGATCAAGGTGCCTTCCTCGTCATCCTTGCAGGCCGTCAGGATCGCCAGCGGCAATAGGACCAACATCAGCATTCGTGCCTTGAAAGTCAACGGGTATTTCATGGTTGTGTTTTTTGACAGGGTGTATAACCGGTTAACGAAAGTCGAATTAAAAGAGTTGCCCTGGCTCCGGTTTATGGCGTCAGGCTGACAGATCCCGCCACACCTCCGATCCAGGACGTCCGGAAGCTGGCCAGATTGGTAATGTCGGCATCGGCAAACCACCGGCCATAATCCGCCGTGAGGCGGAATCGGGGCGACCGGCCGCGCTCAAAGACCAATTCGTAGGGGATTTCGACCGAGAGCAGATCGTGGAAATAGAGCGTATCCGTTTCCGGCGCCGCGGGATCTGTCTGCACGACAAGGCGTAAGGTGCCCAGCGTCCCCGTTTCCGGGTCCCACAGTGGGCCGTCAGCCGTCAGGAAATCGGGCGTCGCGCTGTCCTCAGGATCCAGGCAGGTATAGTCGCGGGTCGGCCCGGCACTGAACCGGAGCGCTTCCATCTGCGGAAAATCGCGGATGGTGCCGATCGGATAGAGGAATTGGGTCGCGATGACCTGCACGTGGTCGGCCGTCCAGGTGAGCTCATCCCCTGCGCAGGCCGTCAT
>CAYMLN010000481.1:0-2661 GCA_964391045.1 uncultured Saprospiraceae bacterium | reverse complement strand
GCGCGCCCGGCGGATGGCTCACGCCCGGTATCGCCATCGCCACGATCCTTTGGCTGTTGAGCCGGCTCACCTGGCAGGAATGGGCGGGGACGATGGTCTTTATCGCCATCGTTTGCGGGTTATACGGGTTGACGCGGTATCAGGTACGGGCGAGATGATGTCATCAGGTGGTGGCTGGATATAGACCTCCGGCGTATTTTCAAGATGGCCCGGCTATGAAGGACGTCAAGCGTGGCCGTTGGCGATGGAAGACGCTGATGACCGGCCCCGGAACTTGCGATCTTTTTACATCCACGATCGCGACGGGGCGTGTTTGTGCCGTATATTCATAAGGCATTTCATCCGGATAAGACTGGCGGGGGCAACTATGGCCACCGCGATTTTTCGTTCGGGCCTCGGGGGGGTTGTACCTGCAATTCATTCATCAACAAAAATCTTTTACGCCTGGCCACATGCCATTTTGTTTTTCGGCGCCGACACGACGCCCCTTTACGCATCCCCGGACGTCTCCGACAATAAGAAAGTGACCTTGCTGCTTTGGGGCGACCAGGTGCAGCCTGTCGGTACAAGCACCGGCGAGCGCATCAAGGTCAAGGGCCGGGGACGCACCGGCTATGTGAGGAAAACCGACCTCGGTAATGAGCGTCTCCTCGAGCTCTATTTCATCGATGTGGGTCAAGGGGACGGGATCCTGATCCGGACGCCGGGCGGCAAGCATATCTTGATCGACGGCGGGTATAAGCGCAAGGCTCAACCGTCCGGAAAAAATGCCGCGGACTTCGTTGACTGGAAATTTGCCCGCGACTACGGGATGGACAGCATCGAATTGGACGCGATGATCGCCTCGCACAACGATGCCGATCACTACGGCGGGCTTTGGGACCTTCTCAATCCGCAGGAGCAGGCCGAGTTGGACATCGATGCAGCCCGCGTGCGGGTCAAGAAGTTTTATCATGCCGGTGTTGCCTGGTTTTCGAAGAACGGCAAGCGAAGCCTTGGACCGATCGTCGACAAGAAGTTGGTCCTGCTTGCCGAGGATCATGATGATATCGCCGACCTGCTGGCAAACGGCCGGGACGGCTATGTGCTGCAGGGCGAATGGGCCAAGTTCATGCAGTGCATCGTGGACAAGCAGATCCCCGCCGCCCGCATCTCCAATCAAACAGGCACCCTGACCGATTTCGATGAGCCGGGGTTCCGCATCAATGTGCTTTCGCCAATCGAGGATGATCATCAGGGAGAACCTGCATACGCCCTGTTGGGCAGCGCATCGGATCATGCCCAGAACACGAACGGGCACAGCATCACGCTTCGGCTGGACTATAAGTCGACCCGAATGTTACTGACCGGGGATCTCAATGCCCGAAGCCAGCAGCTCATCCTCCAGCACTACGCGGAAGCGGACGACCTTAATGCCCTGGCTTGCGACGTGGCCAAGTCCTGCCATCACGGCAGCGACGACTGTTCGTTTGAGTTCTTGTCCCAATTATCGCCCGGGGCCACGGTCATCTCGTCAGGGGATGCCGAAGGGCATGGCCATCCCCGCCCGTCGATCGTTGCCGCCAGCGCCATGACCGGCCACCGCCAGCTGCTCAACGACCGCGTGATCACGCCCTTGATCTATTCGACGGAGATCTCCAGGAGCTATAAGTTGGGTACACCCGAGAAGCTGACCCTTACGGACGTGCCACAAGACCTGGACAGCTCGACGAACCTGCGCGTGACGTATAAGGAAGTCAGCGCAGGCGACCTCCAGCCGTCGACGCGCACGCGGCCCTTCTGGGGGAGGAAGATCGTCGGCGGCATCATCTATGGATTGGTCAATGTGCGGACCGACGGCAAGACCATCCTGTGCGCAACCCTGAGCGAAAAGAGCGGGGAGTGGGAGATCAAGAAGTTCAAGTCCAGGTTTTAGACTGTCATTCAGCCCGCCTGAGTGCATGCAGTAATGACTCCTTTTTCCTGCCGAACGTGGACGGGCGGATGCGTGGGTTCGCTACTGCCCGGAATGAAATGTCAAGCTTCGGATCAACCGGATTACTCGCGATCAGCTTTGGCTTCTCCGTCATTCACGGGGAATACATGCCGCGTCGGATCTTGCGAAGTCAGCCGCTGAAACGCGGAAACGTCGCCCATGAAAATCCCGGGCAGGGCATCGTCGTTTACACGCACCCAGCACATTCCGCGCTGGTGCGAAACATCACCGGACGCCTTGTCCGGAGGATTCGGCGTGGCAGAGTCAAACGTCAGCATATAGGATTGCTCGGTTATGCGGTGGAGCAGGGGATTCGACTTGTCGCCTTCGGCCGTGTATGTTGTTTGCCAGACATGCTGCACCTGGTGATCGAGTCGGATCACGCGGATGTCCCCTTGGGACGCTTGCCCAGCGGTATGCGCCGTCAGCGTGTCGTTGCGCACGGTCATCGTCATGATGAATCCGTTGTCCGTTGTCCGCAAGGAATTTCCGAATTGGTCCAGCCCGGGCATGTCGATTCGCGTCGTCGACAGGATGTCCCCGTCCGCTGACAGGCGATAAACAGCAACAGCGGACTGTGTCGGATCTTCCTTGTTCACGCTTGACACAAAGAAGAGCATATCGCCATCATCATTGACGAAAGCGGAAGCAATATGATCATCGAAAGCGCTCGCCATTGATGCTTG
>CAYMLN010000480.1:0-2662 GCA_964391045.1 uncultured Saprospiraceae bacterium | reverse complement strand
GGGAGCCGAACCTCGTCATCGGGATGGCGCACGGTATCCTCTTCGTCATGTACATCTATGCCGTCATGCAGGTGCGCTCGCTGCGCAACTGGGACAACAAGACCACCTTCCTGGCCCTGCTGGCGTCGGTGATCCCGTTCGGGACGTTCTGGGCGGATAAGCACATTTTCTCGAAGGGGTAAGCGGCGAGACAGTGAGACAGTGAGACGGTGAGAGAGTGAGACAGTGAGAGAGTGAGAGAGTGAGACAGTGAGAGAGTGAGACAGTGAGACAGCGCGACAGTGCGACGGAATGGTTCGGGAAGCTTATGAACTAAACCCTCTAAACTGTCTAAACAGCCCAGCCATGCGCGCGTGACAAGGTGGCTGAGGTTCTCGAAGCCCCGGACTTGTCAACGAAATCCTGCTAACCAAGCCGGCCCTTTTGTACTGAACTCATAGAAGCATCGAGAGCGTCAGGGAACTGTATTCATTTCCTTTGCCGAATCGTTCGCCGTTGACCGTTGACCGTTTTCCGTTCGCCGTTGACCGTTTTCCGTTGACCGTTTTGAAATCCTGATTCAGGCCCCTTGAAGCGAAAAGCCCCTCGGCTTACGCCTCGGGCCATGGTCGAAGGTACAACCATCGACCCACCCCTTTAAAGGGACAATCATCGACCCACCCCATAGGGGGCTATGAAACCAATTCCCCAGCCATTCCCGAACTTGCACCTCCTCATTACCCTCATTTCCAAAGACCAGATCTTCCGCCATGCAAAACACGTCCGCATACCGCCAGGCCTTCGAGGACAAACTCAGGCAGCTAAACGACGAACAGCAACAGGCCGTCCGCACGATCGACGGGCCGGTCATGGTGATCGCAGGGCCCGGCACGGGGAAGACGACCATGCTCTCCTACCGCATCGGCTACATCCTCCTCCAGACCGACACGCCGCCGGAAAACATCCTCTGCCTCACGTATACGGATGCCGCCGCGTCGGAGATGCGCAACCGCCTCATCGAATACATCGGCCCGGAAGCCTATAAGATCCAGGTCAATACGTTCCACGGGTTCTGCAATCTCGTGATCCAGGAGAATCCGGCCGTGTTCTCGCAGGTGCGCGAACTCGAGCCGATCGCGGACCTCGACAAGTTCAGGGTGCTGCAGGAGATGATCGACAGCTTCCCGGACGACCACGCGCTGAAGCGGTTCAAGGGACAGAAGTACCACGACTGGCGCCGGCTGCTCAACCTCTTCGACCTGATGAAGGAGGAAAACTGGTCCGCCGACTATATGCTCCGGCAGATCGATGCGTACATCGAACGGAACCGCCAGGACCCGGAATACCTGTACAAGCGGAAGACCGGGGAGTTTGCCAAGGGGGATTTCAACGAGGGGAAGTTCAAGCGGGAGATCCTCGACAAGATGCTCACCCTCCAGGCCGCCGTCCGCGAATTCGACCGGTACAACAAGATCCTCGCCGATACCGGCCGGTATGACTTCCAGGATATGCTCCAGTGGGTCAACGCGGCGTTTGCCCGCGACGCCAACCTCCTCGCGGACTACCAGGAACGTTTTCTCTATGTGCTGGTCGACGAGTTCCAGGATACCAACGGGATCCAGATGGCTATCCTGCAAAAGCTCATCGACCACGAGTGGCTCGACCGGCCCAACGTCTTCGTCGTCGGGGACGACGACCAGGCGATCTATCGCTTCCAGGGCGCCAATGTCGAGAACCTGCTGGCCTTCCACGAGAAGTACCGCCCCGAGGTCATCGCGCTGAAGCAGAACTACCGCAGCTCGCAGCTCATCGTCGACACCGCGCGCATCGTCATGCTGCCGGTCAGCCTCGGGCTCATGCAGGAAGTCTTCGGCCAGACGAAGGAACTCATCGCCGGCGGCGAGAACAAGGACCACGACCGTCCCGTGCATATCGCCCGCTACCCGACCGCGACGTACGAGAACGCCGACATCTTCCGGCGTCTTCGGGAATGGTACGACTCCACGACCGAGGATACCGTTGCGGTCCTGTATCCGAAACATGCCCTCGGCAAGGAACTGGCTCAGGCCCTGAAAGGCGCCGGCATCCCCTTCACCACGCGCCTTCGACAGGACATCCTGCAGCTGCCGGTGACGGGACATATCCTCGAGATCCTCACCGCGCTGGACGAACTGGCCATGGGCCTCCCGCTCGACGACGGCCGGTTGTACCGCATCCTCCATCTCGAATACCTCGGCCTGCCGGTCGCCGACCTGCAGCGCATCATCATCGCGTACACCGCGACGCCATATGACGAGCGGACCAACCTCTTCGTCTGGCTGCACACCCCGTCGCGGCTCGATGCCCTCGGGCTCACCGACAGGGCCGCGATCGAGGCCGCCGTTGCCCTGTTCGATACAGGCGCCCGCAAGTACCACACGCAAACCCTCCAGGCGATGGTCGAATGGGTGGTCAATGCCTTCGGCATCCTCGGCTGGATCATGCAGCAGGATGAAAAGGTCGGGATCCTGTCCGTCCTCAAGACCCTGTTTACATTCGTCGAGGAACAGGCCGCCGGCCGCGACAGCTTCCGCGCGCCGGACCTGCTCGAGTTGTGCGACATGATGCAGGAATACAACATCTCCCTGCCGGCCGCGGAGCTCGGCGCGGATCGCAAGCGCAGCGTGATCCTGTCGTCGCTCCA
>CAYMLN010000479.1:0-2666 GCA_964391045.1 uncultured Saprospiraceae bacterium | reverse complement strand
GAGTCCGTGATCCATCATGTCGAGGCGCAGCAAGGTTATCCCGAACCGTACTACCTGCCCGAATACAACGGCGATGACGAGTCCATCCAGGGTGCGGACGGCATGAGCGTCGGCGAACTCGACGACATGTTCGAGGACGCGGCGCGGCTGGTCATCCAAAACCAGCACGGCAGCACTTCGATGATCCAGCGAAGGCTCAAGCTCGGGTACAACCGCGCCGGCCGGATCATGGACCAACTCGAGAGCCTCGGCGTCGTCGGCCCTGCCGAAGGCAGCAAGCCGCGTGACGTGCTGATGTTTACCGAGTCCGAGCTTGACCAGCTGATCAACCGGCTGCGCAGCAAAGCCTGAACCGGCGGGGGATTAACCTTTCCTTACCATTCCCTTCCGTTACCTTTGCGGACGTGGTGCGTTATCTCGTCGCATCACGCCACATTACGCATATGCGCACGTATATCCTCGCCATACTTATACCCCTTGCGGCACAATTGGTCTCGGCCCAGCAGTACACGTCCGCCAAGGATTCGGACCCCGAAGCGCTGAAGCTGCTCCAGGAAGCCGGCAAGCCATTTACCGCCGGACCTTCACAGGTTCCCTTCACCATGAAGACCACCTATCCCGGTGAAGCGCCGGTGACGGTGAGCGGCACGATCTACCAGAGCGGGAAATCGTATCACATCGACGCGAAGGACTACAAGATCATTTCCGACGGCCTGACCCGCTGGGTGTATATGCGCGGCCCCAATGAAGTCAATATCTACAGCGCATCGCAAGGCGCCGACGGGATCGGACCGCAGGAACTCCTCACGCTGTACAAGGCCCAGGACCTCGTGTTTGTCTCGACGGGCGCGCGCAACGACGGAACCATCGTCATCGAGGCCAAGCCGCTGAAAGGCCGATTCGATGAATTCTCCAAATTCTCCATTCACCTCAAGGCCGGCAAGCTGAGCTACATCCTCGCGCTCGCCAAGGACGGCACGCGCACGGAGATAAACGTCGGCACAGCGACATTCCCCGCTTCGCTGGACCGCAAGCTCTTCACCTTCGATCCCGCCGCCTATCCCGGCGTGCATGTGGAGGACCTCCGACTCGACTGAGCCGCATGGGACTCAAGGGCAAAGCGCTTTACCAGGCCGCGCGGATCATCCGCCGGCGCATCGAGGCCGAATCCGCCCAGGCCGTTCGCGACCAACATAAGATCCTGGCCCGGCTCATCCATCGCGCCAAGGGGACGCAATTCGGCCGCGACCACGGCTTTGACGCGATACGCACACATGACGATCTGACACGACAGGTGCCCATTCGCGACTACGAGCAACTGCGGCCATGGGTCGACGCCGCCGTAGCCGGTCAATCCGACATCCTCTGGCCCGGAAAGCCACTCTACCTGGCCAAGACATCAGGCACCACCAGCGGCGTCAAGTACATCCCCCTGACGCGCGAAAGCATGCCCGGACACATCGCCGGCGCGCGCGACGCCCTCTTCAACCAGGTCGCGCGCCGACGACTCACGCGCCTCTTCAACGGCAAGATGATCTTCCTCTCCGGGTCTCCGGTGCTCGGCGAACAAAACGGCATCCGCACCGGCCGGCTGTCCGGCATCGTCAATCACTGGGTGCCTGCCTGGCTGCGGGGCAACCAACTGCCGACCTACGCGACCAATTGTATCGAGGATTGGGAGACCAAAGTCGACCAGATCGCCAAGGAGACCGTAACGGCCGACATGACGCTCATCAGTGGGATCCCCCCTTGGGTGCAGATGTACTACGAACGTCTGCTGGAACTGACGGGCAAGGCTACTGTCCGGGATATCTTCCCCAATCTTCAACTGTTCGTATACGGCGGCGTCCAATACGAGCCCTATCGCAGCCAGTTGGAAGCGCTCGTCGGCGATCCCCCGGCGGGACTCGAGACCTATCCCGCATCGGAGGGCTTCATCGCCTTCCAGGACCTCGACAGCGCGGACGACGGCCTCCTGCTGCGCACGCGGGCCGGAATGTTCTACGAGTTCGTTCCGTTATCCGAAGCGGGCCAACCGTCACCCACCCGACTCGCGCTTGAAGAAGTGGAGACAGGCGTTCAATACGCCATCGTGCTCAGCACGAATGCCGGCCTGTGGGCGTATGACCTCGGTGACACGGTCGAATTCGTCTCCCTCAATCCCTATCGCATCCGTGTCACGGGCCGCGTCAAGCACTTCATCAGTGCGTTCGGCGAGCATGTCATCGCTAAGGAAGTGGAAGATGCGCTTCGCGAGGCCGTGGCCCGCCATGCCTGCCGGGTCAACGAATTCACCGTCGCGCCCCAGGTGACGCCTCCGGAAGGCGGCAAGCCCTACCATGAGTGGTACATCGAGTTCGCCCAGGCGCCGGAAGACCTGGATGCATTTGCCCGCGACCTGGATGAGGCCATGGTCCGGCAAAACATTTACTACCGAGACCTGATCCAGGGCGGCATCCTGCGCCCGCTCGTGATAAGAAACCTGCCTGCCGGTTCGTTTGTAGGCTACATGCAATCCATCGGAAAACTCGGCGGCCAGAACAAAGTGCCCCGGCTGAGCAACGACCGCCGGCTCGCCGACGGCCTAAGCCGCTGAGGAACAACGAAATGGATTCGCCAAAATGCCGTATATTCGCCCCCTGCCCGACCCGACGTACATGCGCTTG
>CAYMLN010000478.1:0-2668 GCA_964391045.1 uncultured Saprospiraceae bacterium | reverse complement strand
CTCCCAATTCAGCACCCGTGGAAATTAAAACCTACCTCATCACCGGCGCCTCCCAGGGCATCGGCCTCGAGACCGGCCGCCACCTCGCCGCACAGGGCCACCAGGTCCTGCTCGTGACCCGCACGGAAGCCAAGGGCGAAGCCGCCATGGAGGATATCCTCCGCACACACCCGGAGGCCCGCGTCCATGCCTTCTACGGCGACATGGGCCTGCTCCGCGACGTGCGGCGCGTAGGGGAGGAGGCGATGGACCGCTTCCCGGTGATCGACGGACTCATCAACAATGTGGGGACGTGGATGTCGGATCACGTGCTGACAGAGGAGGGGATCGAGACAGTGTTCGCGACCAACCACCTCAGCTACTTCATGCTCACGCATGTGCTGTACCCGGCCCTTCGGCGGGCCGACCATGCCCGGGTGGTCAACGTGGCGAGCAACGCCCATTCGTACGGGAAGATCAATCTCTCCGACCCGGGATATTCAAAGAACTACCACGGCCTGCGGTCCAACGGCCAGTCGAAGCTGGCCAACTTGTATTTCACGTTCGAGCTGCACAACCAGAAGCCGGACGATCACATCAGCACATACGCCGTGTCACCCGGGCTGGTGAAGACGGACATCGGCCTGAAGCATACGCACTGGCTCCATGCCGTCGCGTGGAAGTTCCGCCGGCGGAAGGGCCAGACGCCTGCCGAGGGGGCCCGCACGTCGGTGTTCTGCGCCACCGACCCGGCGGTCGCAGGGGAGAGCGGCCGGTACTGGGAAAGCTGCCGCCCCAAGGAAGTCTTCCCCTCCGCCCGCCAGCCGGAGCTGGGCCGCGGCCTCTGGGACCTGAGCCTCGAAATGTGCGGCATTGACGACTATTTCCACTCCGGAAAAGGGTAGGGGCGTTCCGTCGGTTTTTGGTTAACTTTGTCTTCCTCGCCTGATTTCAACCTCCATCAGGCCCTGTAAACCAACGACTTATGGTTTTTCTCGAGTTTGAACAACCCCTTCAAACCCTGTACGATCAGCTCGAGCAGATCCGCCAGATCGAGGCCCAGGGCGACGTCGACGTGTCGTCGGCGATCCGCGACCTGGAGAACAAGATCATCCAGACGAAAACGGAGATCTACGGCAACCTCACCGGCTGGCAGCGCGTGCAGTTGTCCCGCCACCCGGAACGCCCCTACACGCTCTTCTACGTCCAGCAGCTCTTCCCCGATTTCATCGAGCTCCACGGCGATCGCCAGATGGGCGACGACAAAGCCATCGTCGGCGGCCTCGCCCGATTCGACGGCCGCACGGTCATGGTCATCGGCCACCAGAAAGGGGCCAATACCAAGATGCGCCAGTACCGCAACTTCGGCATGGCCAACCCCGAAGGCTACCGCAAGGCGCTCCGCCTCATGAAGCTCGCGGAGAAGTTCGGCTTCCCGGTGGTGACGATGATCGACACGCCCGGCGCCTTCCCCGGCCTCGAGGCCGAAGAGCGCGGCCAGGCGGAAGCCATCGCGCGCAACCTGCTCGAGATGTCCCAGCTCCGCGTGCCCATCGTGTGCTATATCATCGGCGAAGGCGCCTCCGGCGGCGCACTCGGCATCGGCCTCGGCGACCGCGTCTTCATGCTCGAGAACACGTGGTACACGGTGATCTCGCCCGAGTCGTGCTCGTCGATCCTCTGGCGCTCGTGGGACTTCAAGGAAAAGGCCGCCGAGGCCCTCAAGCTCACGGCGGAACACATGGCGTCCTTCGGCCTCATCGACGGCATCGTCAAGGAGCCGCTCGGCGGCGCCCACCACGACCCCGACACGATGGCCGTCACGCTCGGCGAACATCTCAAGGCCCAGCTCGACGAGCTCACGGCCTTCACGCCCGAACAGCGGATCGACCAGCGCATCGAGAAGTACTCGGCCATGGGCCGCTATGAAATTAAAGTCGAACCCGAAAAATCCCCCGAGCCGGAAAAGCGTTAATGACGTGTTGAGTCGAACGGCGCCCCTGCATGTTTGAACGAATCCGGACATATTTCTTCGAGCGCGAGAAGCGCAGGCGCCTCCAGGCGCAACCCGGCCGCAAGGTCCGGTTCCAGTTTGCCGGCCGCAACGATTACGGCCTCCTCGTCGACGCAGGCGACCCCGAGCACCGCAAGGCGGTGACCGACTTCGCCGAGAAGCTCCGCAAGGACGGCAACAGCGTGCGCATCCTCGGCTTCGTCGACGGGCGCAACGACGCGATCAAATTGTCGTTCGACGTCTTCACCGCGGCCGACCTCGCGAAACTCTCCGGCGTCCCCCAGAGCCCCGTCGTCGACTCCTTCCTCGACCATACGTTCGACGTGCTGATCAACTTCTCGATCCATCGCGCGCACAAGCCGCTCGAGTACATCAGCGCCGTGTCGAAGGCCCATTTCCGCATCGGCCCGTGGTATCCGCATCTCCGGCACAACCCCTTCGACCTCTGCCTCGACGCCGGCCCGCAGGTGCCCCTCAAGGCCTGGATCGACGAACTAATCCATACCTTGCGGAAGATCTATTAACCCTCCTGATCCATGTCCCGTTTCCAACCCGTCGGCACCGGCGTCGCGCTGGTGACTCCCTTCCGCGAAGGCCGCATTGACTTCGACGCGCTCACGCGCCTCATCGAGCATGTCATCGACGGCGGCGTCGAGTATCTCGTCTCGCTCGGCA
>CAYMLN010000477.1:946-2673 GCA_964391045.1 uncultured Saprospiraceae bacterium | reverse complement strand
GTCGAGGATGTACTTGAAGTCCGCGATCGCCTCGGCCGGCTTGCCGGCGGCGCCGAGGGCGCTTCCGCGGAATTGCCGGGCGACGAGGTTGCCCGGCGCGAGCTCGAGCGCCCGCGTGGCGGCTGCGGCAGATTCATCATAGCGTGCCAGCTTGAGGTAGATCTCGGCGAGGCGCACATGGGCCTCCGCGTAGTCGGGGCTGATCTCCACGCCACGCTGCACGTGCGGCAGCGCTTCCTCGAACCGGCCCGCATCCCGCAGAAGCGCTCCGTAATTCAACTGCGCGAGTCCGGAGCGCGGGTTGGTCGCCATGGCATTCCCATAATAGGCCTCCCAATCGCGATAGACGCCGATCCGCCAGGCATTTACCCCGGACCAGGCGGCAAGGATAATAAAGAAGGCAACACGCATCGACGAAGCCGGGACTTGCTTCATCCGGTCGAACGTGCCGGCCGCGATGAGCGCCAGGCCTGTGAAGGGGAACAACGCGCGATGATCGAGATAATCGTAGGCCACGCCGGCAAACGATGGCTCGTAGGCGAGGGAAGGAAGTAACGGGAGCAACCAGATCGCAAGGCCTGTCCACACGATGGCAGCTGACGGCTTGTACCGGCGAACCACGAAGACGCCTGCGGCGATGACGGCGATGCCGGCCAATGTCATCACGAGCGTGTACCCCGGCATCACACTGAAGCCGGCCGGCACGATCAACTTGAACGTCTCTTCGGCGAGCGAACGAAGGTTGCGCATGAAGGCCGTGACGCTCAGGCTGCCCGCATCGGCGATTGCGCGTGATCGAAGTATGTAGTAGCTACCGAATAAAACCGCGAGTACACCGAACCATAGCCACTCCGCCGGCCGGAACCGTATTCCTCTTCCGCGCAATGCCAGCATAACGGCCGCGACAGGAAGGAGCGCGACGGCGGATTCCTTCGCGAGCAGGGCAAGGAAGAATAGCGGCGCAGCGGCCCAGAGCCACTTGCCGGCGCCCTGGCGGTTGTAGTGCGTCAGGCACAAGAGAAAGCCCATGCCGAAGACCATCAGCCAAAGGTCGCCGCGCGAGGCGATCCAGCCTGCCGCGTGGGGCATAAGCAGGTTGACCCCGTAAAGCATCGAGACGCCCCAGGCGATGCGCGGAGACACATACGCCTTCAGCAAGGCAAAGAGCAACAGCAGACCTGCAGAGAGGACGAGCAGGTTGTGCAGGTGATAGATGAAGGGCTGTGTGCCGCCGATGGCATGGTCCGCGATATACGTGAGGCTCTGCCAGGGCCGATAGAGTTCGATGCGCTTGTCCATGAACCACGCATCGGTCGTGAATGCCGTCTTCAGTCCCGGATCCGCGGCCCATGCGGGATTGGCCGGGATCATCTTGTCGTCGTCATGCATGACAAAGCCAAAGCCCAGCGATCGGCCGTACACAAGCAACGGCCATGCCGCAAGGAGCAGCCAATACCAAGTGGGAATGGCGGTCTTTCCGGGGCGCGCCGGGGCGGCGGTGGACGATGGCTTGCGCATGGATCAAAGATGGCGTACACGCGGCAGTACGTGCGCGGCCTTTACAAGAATATGAAGAAAAAAGGTAATGCGTATGCGGCCCGAATCAACCGTCGAGTCGACGGATCATTTGCCGTGCGTCATCGATAAAGGAATCCGCCTCGCGCCGCCCCGCTGTGCCGCCATAACGGATGAACTCGCATCGGCGGAAGAACGCCTCAACGATCGCG
>CAYMLN010000477.1:0-936 GCA_964391045.1 uncultured Saprospiraceae bacterium | reverse complement strand
CATCGATTCCCGCGCCATTCAGCGCCCGGGACAATCCTTCCGCATCGAGATCATCCGGCGGTATGCCGAATCGGCCAGACAGAAAATCCAGGAACACCCCTGTGGCTTCAATGGCCGGCTCCGCAATGCGGCCGTCCCGCTGGATGCGGTCGAGCGCCTTGAGCGCGGTCGCCGCGGCGGTCGAGGCCTTGTCGGCCGGCAGCGCTTCCCCACCCCGTTGCCGACGGATACGGCGCAAGGCAAAAAAACCGATCAGGGCAAGTACAGGAATGCCCAAAAACACTATCCACCGGATACGGGTGCCGAACAATCCGCTGTTATCCACCTGATCCTCACTTGATTTGGAAGACACAGCAGGTTGTCCGGTGCCGGGCGTGACCTGCACCCGGATCGTGTCTGTACCAAGGGTTTGGTATGTGCCGGTGACCGGATCGAGATACGTGAAGGGCAGCGTAAACACAAGCGAACCGGGAGCGGTCGGGAGTACCTGATACTCGACCTCTCGCCGAAAGCGCAGGCCGTCTTCATCCGCCACCGGGCGTTCGGAGAGGATACGAGGTTGATAGACATCCGCAGCCCCCTCGAGTACGAGCGCGGGCGGATCCCATCGCTTCGGATCGCCCTCGCCGGTGATCTCCACGCGAAAGGTGAGCGCCTGGTCGGTCGTCACGGCGGCCGGCACATCGCCCATGCGCATCGCATAGGACCCCACGGCGCCGGTGAATGAAGACGGCGCCCCGGGCGGCAGCGGCTTCACCCGGATGGTGATCGGTTCGGAATTGACGTTGACCTCGCGCGTGTCGAACATCGAGAAGAACCCTGGCATACCCGTTGGGCCACTTGCGCGGATGCCAACACTCAGCACGAGCGGGTCGATCGTGTACGCGCCGGACTGGTGCGCGAACAGCGCGAGCACCTTGACCGGCTGGACAGTGT
>CAYMLN010000476.1:0-2677 GCA_964391045.1 uncultured Saprospiraceae bacterium | reverse complement strand
AGTAAAACAGTCTGCCGTTTTCGATGTATCCGGATACATCTTGCTCCGGCGCGCCAACGATAATGCTGCCCTGCCGGCATAGCACACTTCTGCCTGCCTGATCACCTGCGCCTGCTAGGTCATTCGAGAGCGCGACCTGACCGACAAGACCGCCGGGTGTCCAACTGTAGACATACGCCTTCCCCACATCCTCCTTGATGCCGATGCCCGCTCTCGGGGCGCCGACGACCAGCCATCCTTCGGCCGTGGAGACACTTGCCCCGAAATCCTGCCATTTCATTCCGTCAGGATTCACCAGGGTCGCGTGGTGATTCCACTGATCACCTTGCCGCAGATAAGCGTAGACCTTGCCCACGGCAGCAGGCGATGTATTGTTGAATTGCGGCGATCCCACCACGAGCGTATCGCCACGCAGGTCGACCGCGTAACCGAATTCATCGTTGGCTTGCGGCTCCGGCGCGACAAGCGTGTCGATCGGCCACCATGAGGCGCCATTGAAATGATACAGGTATACTTTACCGGCCTTGTCCAGGCCACTGTGCGCCTTCGCCGGCGCGGCGATCGCCGCGTAAGGATAGGACACGCTCATGGCACGGCCGAATGCCCCATATTGGGTTGGCTCCGGATCATTGACCGACTGGTACAACTGCCATGCTGCCGTGCCTGGGTTAAACTTATAGGCCTTCACCACACCCACCGCGTCCTGTCCGCCGACATCCTTGAACGGTGCAGACGCAAGGACAAAATCGGCTGATGCCCCCACCGCATAGCCGAAATAATCCGCGTTGGCTCCGTCTGGCAGGGTGAAGGATGCGCTGAATGTTGGTGAAGAACCCGGCGTGACCGCATAGAGGTAGATCTTTCCCTTGAGGCTGCCGGCATTCGGCGCGCCAATCACCAGGTGATCACCGGCAGCCGAAATGCTGGCGCCAAATCGCTCATTCGCCACAGGCGCTGGCGCGTAAAGATCATAATCGGGGTAGTCCTTCCATTGACCGGAAAGTCGGCTGACCAGTCGCACGCTGCCGGCGTTGACCTGTCCGGAAGGACCATAATCGTCCGGGGCACCCGCAAAAAGCGTATTGTCCCGCGCGGCCAGGCAGGCGCCCAGATGTTTGCCCCGAAGCGTATTGTAGAGCGTCAGCAAGAACGTCGTACCCCCGTCCTCCACCGACAGGTCGTCTTGCCGGCCCCAATTGCCCTGCGCGCCGGAAAGGCTGACCCATGACGAGCCGGTGTACCCCTCGAAATCCTTTCGCTCTGCATTCCACCGGATCGTGCCCGCATGCTGGCCATTCGTGGACCCCAGCCGAATGGCCCCATTGACATCGAGTACTTCCTGGGGTTGCGACGTGCCGATCCCCACGCGTTGCGCCTGGCCAGGAAGCGATTGCCCGGCCATGAGGAGGGCGAGCATTGGTGTTATCCGCATCAGGTTGAATGCGTTCATTCGGATATGCTTGAACATGTGTGTCTTACCCTTTGGTTGGAGAAGGAGATACCGGACGAATACTCACGGTTGTGATCGTCCGGCGAATCCTTCTTTTAGTCGTTCCGCTGCATCTCGAAGGTGCCGCCGTTGGCCGAGCTCGGCGTCTCGCCCCACGTACCCGTGATCTCACCGACCTGGTCCTGGAAGAGGCCTTCGAACGTGTAGGAGTAATTCTTGCCCGGCGGCGTGTAGATGGCCGTGAACGTGAACCCGTCAACCTCCCACTCGCCTACCCCGATGACATCGCCGTCGTCGTCATAGGCGCGCATGTCGCCGTCGCCCTCGAGCACCCAGCGCTCGTAATTGGTCGGGTTGTCGTTGTCGAATCCCCATACGCCTTCCCAGGTACCCGTGAGGCCGCGCGGGCTGTCATCCTTGCCGCAGGCGGTCAACAGGGCCAGGCCCGCGACCAGTAAAAAGAACATCTTGCTGATTTGCATGGCAAATAGTTTTTTGTGAATGATGGGCCAAAACTATTCGCATCGGAAACGGGCTAAAAAGGGTAATGAGCAGGCGACGGAATTGATGAGTATCTGCCGGTATACGCTAACGGCCCATGGAATGAAGGCGCGATCGATTCCGCCTTTGCGTGACCTTGTCGGGCCAGGCCAATGCGGCAGGCCTGTCCACGTCATCGTCAAGGAAGAAAAAACGCGAGGTGTTTGAACGGATCAGAACCGGGAGAACATCTCCATGAACTCCTGGCGGCGATTGCGCGAGATCGGCACGTTCGCGTCGTCGTCCATGACGAGGTAGCCGCCGTCGCCGCGCACATATTTCCGGATGTGGTTGACATTGATCAGGAAGGAACTGTGCACGCGACAGAAGTCGGGCCCGCTCAGCGCTTCGTCGATGTCCTTGAGCACCTTGGACACGACAACCTTCCGTCCGCCGGAAAGGACGACACGCGTATAATTGCTTTCCGCCTCGCAATAGAGGATATCGCTCGTCGGCACGAAGATCAGGCCGTCGCCGGTGGTCAGCGCGATGCGGGCGGGCGTCACGCGTTCCGGCTCGCGAAGTTGCTGGAGCAGGAGCTCGAACTGCTCGCGCGAGGGCCGGACCTTGCGATCGCGGATACGGACCATCGTGGCCTGGAGATCGCCGGGATCGACCGGCTTGAGGAGGTAGTCGAGCGCGCTGTACTTGAAGGCCTTGATGGCAAACTGGTCATAGGCCGTGCAG
>CAYMLN010000475.1:0-2678 GCA_964391045.1 uncultured Saprospiraceae bacterium | reverse complement strand
CTCTAACCTCTACACCCTAACCTAACTACAAGGTCTTCAGCTGCCTGTAAATATGCTCCAAATTCTCCGCCGACAAGTCGGGTTGCGGATGCCGGCGGCAATATTCGAGCAGCCAGACATCTTGCAGGTTTCCTTTGCGGCGGGCCTCGGAGTAGGGGACGTGCTCGGTGAAGGTCACGAGGTTGTACTTCGAGCCGAAGTCGGGATACAGGCGCTCGAGTTCCATCTCGATCTTCCGCTTGGTGATGAAGTCGGGGTTGTCTACGTGGTCGCGCATCTCGTAGTAGTTCTCGACCGCGAGGTCGGCGATGGCGTCCGTGTCTTTCTTGCGATGCTTCTCGTATTGGCGGAAGGCCGCCGGCCAGTCGGTCCCGGTCTCGTCGAGGAACCGGTCGAGCCAGATGACGTCTTCCATGGCGCAGTTCATTCCCTGGCCGTAGAACGGCACCACGGCGTGCGCCGCATCGCCCATGATGAGAGCGGCGGGCGTGGACCACGGAAAGCACTTGACCGTGCCGAGGGCGCCGGTCGGATGGTGCATGAATTCGGCCGCCAGGTCGGGCATGAGCGGGATGATGTCCGGGAAGTGTTCGCGGAAGAAGGCCATGATCGAGGCCTCGTCGGTCAGCTGGTTGAAGCCCGGCTTGCCGTCAAAAGGCAGGAACAGTGTGACCGTAAAGCTGCCGTCGAGGTTGGGCAGGGCGATCAGCATGAAGTTCTGCCGCGGCCAGATGTGCAGGGCGTTTTTCTCGATCTGCCACGTGCCGCCGGGACCCGCGGGGATCTCGAGTTCCTTGTAGCCGTGGTCGAGCCATTGCTGGCTGTAATTGAAGCGCAGGAACGCGCCGTGGTGGAGGAATTCGCCGCGCACTTCGGAACCTGCCCCGTCCGCGCCGATGAGCACGTCGCCTTTGTAGTGGAAGGGATCGCCGGATTTCATGTGCCGGCCGGTGACGGCGGCCTGGAAGATATCCGCCTTGTCCACGCCGTGGTGGAAATGGATGCCGATCGCCGGATTGCGGCTGGCGGCCTCCAGGAGCAGGGCGTTGAGTCCGGGCCGGGAGATCGACTGGATGTACTCGCCTTCGCGGCCGCTGTAGGGCAGCAGCATCTTCGACCGTCCCTGGCGGGGGTGGATCAGGCGGCCGTACATGGGGATGGAGATGTCCAACGCGGCCTGCCGGAGGCCGACAAGGTCCAGGGCGGCCAGGCCGCGGTCGGACAGCGCGAGGTTGATCGACCGGCCCGCAGCGACATTTTCGGTGCGCAGGTCGCCCCGCTTCTCGAGCAGGGTGATCGTGTGGCCGCGATCGGCCATCCGCAGGGCCAGGAGCGTACCGGCGAGCCCGGCGCCGGAGATGATCACATGGGATGCCATAGTGGTCGAAAGATAGCGAAAACGGGCCGGGGGCTGCGTAACAGGAGGCACACACGCGTTATGTGCCGGCAAAAGACGCGCCTGATTTCATAGCGTCATGAGCGGTGGCTGCTGGGTTTAATGAGCGTCCGACGCATAGTCATTACGGTTGAAGATGATTCCGTTGATTGATAGCCGCTCGCCTTCGTTTTTCCTACCTTCATCGGTAAATCACCACACCATGAAAGTCCGCATCGCGCTGGGCCTCGCATGCGCGTTGGCCATCTCCTGCCTTCAGGCGCAAAGCGTCACCATCCAGAACGAGTCCGTCGACGTCGAGTATTACCAGCTTCCCCAGGAACCGCTCGATCCGTCATACACGACCTATAGCGCCGACCTGGTCGTCCCGTCGTATGATTTCTCCAAGAGCGGCCTGAGCCGGTCGTCCCTCCAGGACCAGTACCTCCGCCTTGAAGGCTACAAGGAATCCTCCGGAAAAGGGGACGTGCGCTTCACGGCATCGATCGGCGAATTCACGATCTGGGGCGAGCACCGGAAGACCAGCACGACGAAATCGAAGGACAAGGACGGCGTCGAGCGGACGAAGACCAATTACAGCATCGAACTGCGGTACAGCATGGCGCTGTCCTGGGAGTTGGAGAACCGCGACGGCAGGACGATCGGCGATGAGTATGTGTTTAGCCACGGGGATATCAAGTCGTGGTTTTCCCCGACCTATAGCAGTCTCAGCGGATTGGAGGATTATTGGCGCATCCAGAAGCCCAATCGCGTGCGCGAGTTGCAGGAAGGCATGATCAAGGACGGACTCAAAAGCGCGTACAACCGCGTCAATTACCTATACGGCTATCCGATCATCAAGGCCTCGGCAAAGTTCGAGACGATCGGCAAGAAGAAACACCCCGACTACGACATGTACGAGGCCAACATGGAGAAGCTTAAGGCGGCTTTTGCCCTGGTCCGGGCCAACAAGCCGATCGACGAGGCTCGGGAAAAGATGAAACCGGTGCTGTCGTATTTCATCGAGAAGGCCCAGAAGTACCAGAAGGGCGGAAGCAAGGACGATGAGAAGCTCCGGCACCTCTGCTATTATAATCTCGCACTGGCCTACTACTGGCTCGAATTGCCCGAAGAGGCGGAGTCGTGGGCGCAGAAGATCCTCCGGTTCGACGCCAAGGACAAGGACGCCAAGCGCCTGATGGAGGATATCGACGAGCTGCGTTCAGCGTTCTCCCGCACCGGACGCACGACCCGGCACAACGTCGTCATCGGGAAAGCCTGACCAGTATTATTCCGATTAGTC
>CAYMLN010000474.1:1813-2681 GCA_964391045.1 uncultured Saprospiraceae bacterium | reverse complement strand
GGCAACGAGAAGGCGGGCTTTACGTTCTCCGGCAAGATCAATCGCAAGGACTGGGGCCTCAACTGGAATGCCGCCCTGGAAGCCGGCGGGGTGATGGTCAGTGAAGACGTCCGCATCCACGGCGAGATCCAGTTGATACGGCAGGCATGATCCCCAGGCCTGTGTAAGTCACGAAGGGTCCGCACAACCATCCGCAGCGGGTTACGTTACCTCTGTACGACATGTTTCTCATTAACCATTAAATCCTATCGATATGAAAAGGCTGGAAAATAAAGTGGCTATCATTACCGGCGCGGGTTCCGGCATCGGCCGGGCCGCCGCCCTGCGCTTCGCCCGCGAAGGCGCGAAGGTTGTCGTCTCCGACATCCAGGAGGCCACCGGCAAGGCTGTCGTCGAGGAGATCGAGGCAGCGGGTGGTGAAGCGTATTTCATCAAGGCCAACACCGCTGTGCCGGCTGATCACGACGCCCTCATCGCCGGGACGTTGGAGCGGTTCGGTGCCCTGCACATCGCGGTGAATAATGCCGGTATCGGCGGTCAGCTCGGCCTCACCGCGGAGTATCCCCTCGACGGCTGGCAAAAGGTGATCGACATCAACCTCTCCGGCGTGTTCTACGGCGTCCGGTCCCAGATCCCGGCCATGTTGGCCTCGGGCGGCGGCAGCATCGTCAACATCGCTTCGATCCTCGGCCAGGCCGGGACGCGCATGTCGCCCGCCTATGTCGCTGCCAAGCACGGTGTTGTCGGCCTGACAAAGGCGTCAGCGCTCGAGTATGCCGACAAGGGCATCCGCATTAACGCGGTAGGCCCTGGGTATATCCGGACCCCGCTTGTCAGCAGTTCGCTGGACGAGACCGCGCTCAACATG
>CAYMLN010000474.1:0-1803 GCA_964391045.1 uncultured Saprospiraceae bacterium | reverse complement strand
TGGCCTCCTTCTACGGCATCGCCCACCTGCCGCTCGCGACCTCGACCGCGCTCAACATGCTCGTTGGCCTGCACCCGATCGGCCGCCTCGGCGAATCGGAGGAAGTTGCCGAGCTCATTCTCTGGCTCGCCTCACCGGAAGCATCATTCGTGACCGGCGCCTATTACCCCGTCGACGGCGGGTACCTGGCCCAGTAAGGCTGCAATCACGCAAACGATACGCGTTCCTTTCGCCTGCGGAGGGGACGCGTTTTTCATTTATCATGGCTCTCGCTGGTGTGGTCATCGGAACCAAGACCTGATTTTTTGAGGGCGGATAGGGATTGTTTACCTTCGGGAGATTCGAGGTTTTCATCCACCTCCAACCCGCCGCCTCATGTCCGTTCCCGCATCCACAAGGATCCAATCCCTGGACTTCCTCAAAGGCCTCGTGATGGTCATCATGGCGCTCGACCACGTCCGCGATTATTTTCACGCTGATGCGTTCCTCTATGATCCCAGCGATCCCGCCCAGTCCAACCTGGCGGTCTTCCTGACCCGATGGATCACGCACTTCTGCGCGCCCGCGTTCAGCTTCCTGGCCGGCACGTCCGCCTTCCTCGTCGGGCGGCGCAAGACGAAGGCGCAGCTCAGTCGTTTTCTCCTGACGCGCGGGCTTTGGCTGGTCTTCATCGAACTGACCGTGGTGACGTTCGCCTGGTTCTTCGATTTCCAGTTCCGCGCGATCGGGCTGCTGGTCATCTGGTCGCTCGGCATGAGCATGGTGTTCCTCGCAGCCATGATCCATCTGCCGTGGAAGATTCTACTGGCGTTTTGCCTTGTGCTGATTTTCGGCCACAATCTATTGGACGGGATCGGCGCGCAGTCGCCAGGGCTCCTGTGGTCTATTCTCCACGTCCAGAACTTCATCCCGTTCGGCAGCGAACGCGTCCTTTTGATCGGGTATCCGCTGATCCCCTGGATGGGCGTCATGGGCCTGGGGTATTGTTTCGGGCGATTATTCGACCCCGGTGTTGTGGCGGACAACAGGCGAAAGGCCATGCTCCGGATCGGATTGGCGGCGCTCGCCATGTTTGTGCTCCTCCGCGCCACCGGCCTGTATGGCGATCCCGAGTACTTTGTCCGCCAGCCGACCCTGGTGCAGGATCTCATCCTGTTTTTCGACCCGACGAAATATCCGCCTTCTCTTCAATATCTGCTAATGACCATTGGCGGACTACTGGTCATTCTTGCATTCGCCGAACGATGGACGGGCAAGGTCGTCGACTACTTTTCCACCTTCGGCCGCGTGCCGTTCTTCTATTACATCCTGCACCTGTACCTCATCCACCTGCTCGCGATGGCCGCGACCCAGTGGACCGGCTTTGGGTGGGATGCGATGGTCCTGACGACCTGGATCGGCTTCGAGGAGAAGCTCCAGGGCTACGGATTCGGCCTGTGGGTCGTGCACGCGGTATGGGTCGGGATCATCCTGGTGCTTTATCCGCTGTGCAGGCGCTTTGACCGGTACAAGCAGGCGCATCAGGAGAAGTGGTGGCTCAGTTATCTGTGATCCAATTATCGGGCTGAGTTCTTGTCAAAGGACACCATATTTCCCACAGAGGGACAGAGCACGACCTTCTACCTTGATTTATTTCAAGGGTCCTATAGTGCCTATCCTCAAAGCAATATTTCGAGAGAACACTGACCTCATGGAGCACTTCATTTGCAGCTATCAGCATACAACTTTTAGCTTTTAGTTTTTAGCTTTTAGTTGTTCATTGTTCATTGTTCATTGTTCATTGTTCATTGTTCATTGTTAATT
>CAYMLN010000473.1:0-2681 GCA_964391045.1 uncultured Saprospiraceae bacterium | reverse complement strand
GTCAGTAATTGAGCGCTTGATCTCGTCTTGTCGACTCCCAGGGAAGTATTTGCGGATAAAGGCGCTGTAGTTGATGGAAAAATAATCCTCGACGAATTGCAGCGCGCCGGTGTAGTCCCGGATCATCCGCTCGGCATATTCCCCGACGATATGGATCTGCTGGACCTTCAGGTCGTAAAACTGCTTGAGTTTCTTGTAGTCCTCCTCCTTGTATTGGATCGCGTTGTTGATTTCCTTTCGCTCGATCCGCATGCCCTTATAGACGACGAGGAAGCCGCCGTCAATGTCGATGGCCCGGATCTTGTTGAGGTACAGCAGGGTGGCCTCGATGTCGTCCACGCTACAGGATTGCAGGACCATATCGCTTGACCGCGCGAGGGCTTCCTTGAGTTCCAGGACGGAAAACAAGACAGGGCCGGGCTTTTCATCGCCTGCGTCCGCCTCAGCGGCGCGGCGGGACAGCTCCCTGATGATGAATGGGGCAAGCTCATCAAGCCGGCGCAAGATGATCTCGACGTTCTCCTTGGGCTCAACCCTTCGGATACGGGCGATGTTGCGATCCGGGCCGATGTAGTCATATCGGATCCAGTTCCGCAGGGCCATATAGATGAGCGACGTGCGGATCTCCTTTCCGGTCACGTCCTGGTGCGTCCGGGCGTCCATTTGTGCCCGCGCCTCCTTGATGTTGACCGCAACGGGTGCATCATCCAAAAGGTTGTTGAGGAAATGGAGCGCCGTACTATGTTGCCGCACGGTCTTAAGTCCCCTTCCCCCGTCATCGCCCTTGGTGATATACGCCCGAAGATCCATGGCATCCGCCAGGATGTTCTCCTGTCGCAACTCCCGGATAATCTGGATCACCGCGTCATGCGGTATGCCGAGCATATCCGCCAGATAGTCGGTTCGGGATTCTCCCTGGTCCTCCATCAGCATGGACCGTCGCTTGCTGGCGATCAGGCTCTTCATGATCCGGATGGCATTGGGCTTGTCCTTCGCGGGGATGATCGTGGAGCCTTCAATACGATCGATGGCTTCCTGCGCCGTCTTTGCCAATATGCTGTTGGCATGGACCACAGTCCGGTTCTTCCTGCGCAGGAGATACCCTGCCTCCTCCAGGGAGGCAATGGCCGTGATCACCCGGGTCTCGATCTCGTTGACCGTCTCGTCCCATCCCGCATCCCGGGCGATCTCGAGGGCAGAGCTCGATACGGATGCTCGAAACTTAGTTAGATTCTTGATCGCCCGCCAGACCTGGTTGATCTCCTTGATCGTGAGCCGGGTGCTGTTGTGCAGGATGAAATGCTTGTTCAGGTCCCCTTCATGATAAAGGATATAACACTCCGCCTCCAGGTGCTCGTCACGACCCGCACGACCGGCTTCCTGCACATAGTTCTCCAGTGAATCCGAGATCTCGTAATGGATGACCGCCCGGATATCCTTCTTGTCGACCCCCATGCCAAAGGCCGACGTGGCCACCATGATCGGCACGTCCCCGGCGATGAAGGCATTCTGGTTCTCGGTCTTGACGCGGGGATCCAGTTTGCCATGATAGGCCCGGGCGGAAAAGCCAATGTTGTTGAGCCGCTTCTCGATCTTCTCCGCCGTCTTCGTGCGGGATACGTAGATGATGGAGGACGTGTCTTGTCGGGTCTGCAGGATGTCGCACAGCGCCCTGAATTTGTCCTCATCATCCTCCTTCTCCAAAACCGTGTAATGGAGATTGGTGCGCGACTGTTTGGATTGGAAAAGCACCAGGTCGAGCCCCAGCTTATCCCGGAAGTAACTCCGGATATCCTCGATCACCTGCGGCTTGGCCGTGGCGGTAAAACAGGAGACCGGAATCGGCGCATCCAGGTTCTTCTTTTCCTGGTAGGCCTTGATGAAATCCCCGATATAGAGGTAGTCGACCCGGAAATCGTGACCCCAGGCAGAAAAACAGTGCGCCTCGTCGATCACAAACCGGCTGATCGTCCGACTGAGCAACAGCCGCTCAATGGAAGGACTGCGGAGTGCTTCCGGCGACAGGTACAGCAGATGCACGAGACCCTCGCTCACGCGTTCAATGGCGTTGGCGCGTTCGATCGGGTCCAGCAGTCCGTTAATGGTAGCGCCGGTGGCGATCCCCGCTTTCTCGAGGTTATCCACCTGGTCCTTCATGAGGGATTGAAGGGGGGATATGACGACCGTCAGGCCTTTCGTCGCTTCGCCCTGCATCAAGGCGGGCACCTGAAAGGTCAGCGACTTGCCGCCTCCAGTCGGAAAGATGGTGAGGAGCGACTTCTGGTCGATTGCCGCCTGCACGGCATTCTCCTGCAGCGGCTCTCCATCAAACCTTCGAAAAGCGTCAAAGCCAAAGAAGCGCTTCAATCCGGCCGTAGGATCGAGTGCGCGGTTGCAATAGGCGCATCCCTCAAGACACGGCGTGCTTCGCAGGATCCGGAACACTTGCTCGACGCCCGGCCGGGTCATGGTCAGCCAGCGCGGAAAGATGGAATACGTATCCCGCGCCAGGATCAGGACGACCGCATACGCCAGATCCA
Source organism: uncultured Saprospiraceae bacterium (assembly GCA_964391045.1). Taxonomy (GTDB): domain Bacteria; phylum Bacteroidota; class Bacteroidia; order Chitinophagales; family Saprospiraceae; genus Opimibacter. The sequence goes on along the minus strand of CAYMLN010000473.1, from coordinate 141 downwards.
CCGCCCGATCGCGAATGAGCGTTTCGATCGGGGCGTTCGCACAAACCTCATCGCCCATGCTCGTTCGCAAGAGCCCAGCCACATCCTGAGCTCCCGCCCGAAAATCCATGTACCTAAAAAACCCGCTGAACGCTTCGTCCG
>CAYMLN010000472.1:0-2683 GCA_964391045.1 uncultured Saprospiraceae bacterium | reverse complement strand
GCAGATCCTCTGGCATGTCGATGTACTCGATGGCCGACGGCAGGCCGAGACCCGCGAAGATCGCCTCGCCCAGGTCCGCAAAGGTGCGCGCCGTGCCCGTGCCCGCATTGTAGATGCCCGAGGGCGCCTGGCCGTCGAAGGCATGCCACACCATGTCGAGGATGTCCCGCACGTAGATGAAGTCGCGCATCTGTCCCCCATCGGTATAATCCGGCCGATGCGACTTGAACAACTTGAGCGTCCCGGTCTGCCGGATCTGGTGGAAGGCGTGGAAGATCACCGACGCCATCCGCCCCTTATGATACTCGTTGGGCCCGTAGACGTTGAAGAATTTCAGCCCGTACCAGCGCGGCGGGGCTTGTTCCTGCGCGACGGCCCACTGGTCAAACTGGTGTTTCGACCACGCGTAGGCATTGAGCGGCTTCAGGGTGTCGAGCGCGGTTTCGTCATCCCGGAAACCGGCTGCACCATCCCCGTACGTCGCCGCTGAGGACGCGTAGACGAGCGGAATGCCGTGCGCTGCACAGATCCGCCAGATCGCCTGGGAGTAGTGCAGGTTGAGCGCATCGAAGACAGCCGTGTCGTCGCTGATCGTATCCGTGCGCGCGCCGATGTGGAAGACGACCTCCACGTTCGATGCGATCTTCTCGAAGTACGGAATGAACAAGTCCCGATGCACGAAATCATGCACACGCTTGCCGGCGAGGTTCGGTTCCTTCTTCCACTGGTAGAAATCGTCGACGGCAATGAGGTCGTTGCGCCCCATCCGGTTGAGATACCCGATGAGGCCGCTGCCGATGAATCCCATCGCGCCGGTGACGACGATCACGAGGCGGCGTTTTGGTCCGCGTACGCTTCGATCGGGGCGCACGTGCACACCAGGTTGCGGTCGCCGTAGGCATTGTCAACGCGAGCCACCGACGGCCAGAACTTATGCCGTTCGCGCAGGCTTTCCAGCGGGTAGGCGGCCTCGCTGCGCGAATACGGATAGATCCAGGCATCGGCTGTCAAATCGCCCAGCGTATGGGGCGCGTTGACGAGGACGTTGTTGTCCGCGGGTTGCGTGAGGTTGGCGACCTGGTCGATCTCCTTCCGGATGCCGATAAGGGCGTCGCAGAAGAGATCCAGCTCGGCCTTGGATTCGCTTTCGGTCGGCTCGATCATGATCGTGCCGGGCACGGGGAAGGACAGCGTCGGCGCGTGGAAGCCGTAATCGACGAGGCGCTTGGCCACGTCCTCGGCGGAAATGCCCGCCTGCTTGAACGGACGGAGGTCGATGATGAGCTCATGCGCGGTGCGACCCTGCTCGCCGGTAAAGAGAATGTCGTAATGCTTGTCGAGGCGCGACTTGATGTAATTCGCGCCCAGGATGGCGTGCTGCGTGGAGCGGGTCACCCCGTCCGCACCCAGCATCCGGATATACCCATAGGAGATCAGCAGGATGGAGGCGCTTCCCCACGGGGCGCTGTTGACGGCGTGGATGGAATGCGTGCCGCCGACATCGGCCAGCGGATGACCCGGCAGGTATGGCGCGAGTTTCTCGTTGACGCAGATGGGGCCCATGCCCGGGCCGCCGCCGCCGTGCGGGATCGCGAAGGTCTTGTGCAGGTTGAGGTGGCAGACGTCCGCGCCGATGGCGCCGGGACTCGTCAGCCCGACCTGTGCGTTCATGTTGGCGCCATCCATGTACACAAGCCCGCCATGTTGGTGGATAGTGTCACAGAGCTGGCGGATGGTCGTCTCGAAGATGCCGTACGTGGACGGATAGGTGACCATGACCGCGGCCAGCTTGTCAGCGTGCAACGCAGCAAGGCGCGTGAGGTCGGCCATGTCGATGAGGCCGCGCTCGTCGCACTTGACCACGACCACGTCCATGCCGGCCATCACGGCGCTTGCAGGGTTCGTGCCGTGCGCCGAGGCCGGGATGAGGGCAACATTGCGGTGGTGGTCTCCGCGGGCGATATGATAGGCGCGGATCGTCAGCAGGCCGGTCAGTTCACCCTGTGCGCCGGAGTTCGGCTGCAACGAGCAGGCCGACATACCGGTGATCTCCACGAGATAATCCGTGAGTGCCTTGAAGATGTAAGCATAGCCCTGGGCCTGGTCGGCGGGGACGAACGGGTGTATGCCGCCAAACGCCGGATCACTGACCGGGAACATTTCGCTGGCGGCGTTGAGTTTCATCGTGCACGAGCCCAACGGGATCATGGCGTGCATAAGGGAGAGGTCCTTGTTCTCGAGCGACTTGATGTAGCGCATCATCTCCGTCTCCGTATGGTAGGCATTGAAGACGGGATAGTCGAGGAAGCGGTCATTGCGCAGCTGGCCTGCCGGCAACATCGGGTCGACCGGTTCAGTCGTGGGATCCGCATACGATTTGCCGGCGACGTCGGCAAAGACGCGGATGATATTGTCGAGGTCCTCGAGGCTGACGGTCTCATCGATGCTGATGCGGACCACAGCGGGCGCATAGGCGAAATTGATCATGCGCGCCTCCGCGGCGGCGCGGATGGCCGCGCGCTGCGCGTCGGTGCAGGCGATCTCCAGCGTGTCGAAGAACTGCGCGCTGGCCGGCGTGAAGCCGAGCTTGTCCAACGCCCGATACAGGTGGATGGCCTTGTGATGCACACTGCGGGCGATGTCGCGAAGGCCGTCGGGACCGTGATAGACGGCATACATGCCG
>CAYMLN010000471.1:0-2684 GCA_964391045.1 uncultured Saprospiraceae bacterium | reverse complement strand
GATACGATGGTGCTGCGCTTGTCGACCCGTATATGCCTGGCGATCCTCTCGATCTCCCTGCTATCCTGCGGGACATCCGGTACGATCACCCGATTGGAGGGCACATGGGGCATGACGCGCGCAAACGGAGGCGAACGTCTGGAGACCTGGTCGAAAGCATCAGCGGGCACCCTAACAGGTGAAGGTTTACGCGTGACCGGATCCGATACGGTCCTGCTCGAGACCCTGACCCTGCGCAAGTCGAATGGCCGCTGGCAATACATCGCCGAAGTGCCCGACCAGAACGATGGAAAACCAATTGCGTTTGAGCATACCGAACACAATCGGCACGAGTTGGTCTTCACCAACATTCATCATGATTTTCCGCAACGCATCCGGTATCGTCTTGCACCTGCAGCCGGCGAGAACGTTGCGGACAGCATGATCGTGACACTCGGCACACTTGATACCGATCAAGTCATTCTCCGCTTCACCCGGCGGCGCTAGGCCTTTCCTATCCTTCCTCTCCGACGAGCCACTTGCGGAATTCGGGCGACCGTTCCTTGCTCACGATGGCCTCTTCCTCCGTCGGCGGATTCAGCTTGAGCTTGATCCGCGACTTGGAATAGACGACCATCTCGTCGATCGCCTCGAGCTTGACGAGAAACTGCCGGTTGATCCGGAAGAAGTGCGCCGGGTCCAGCATCTGCTCGATCTGGTCGAGGCTCTGGTCGAGGGGATAGCGTTGCTTGCCGGGCATGACGGCGAAGGTGATCTTGTCGCGCGAATAGAAATACGCGACCTGGTCCAACTCGACCAGCTTGATGCTTTGCCCCATCTTGACCAGGACCCGCCGCGGGGCCTTGATCAGGCCGGCGTCGGCGAGCCGGTTGATCATCTCTTCCTCCTTCCGGGGCGCCGTCTTCACCCTGACCCGGGCGATCGCCTCCTCCAATTCGGCCTGCTTCACGGGCTTGAGGAGATAATCGATGGCATTCACCTTAAAGGCCTTTAGGGCATACTCGTCATAGGCGGTCACGAAGATCACAGGTGCGCGGACGACGGCCTTCTCGAAGATCTCGAAACTGGAGCCGTCGGCCAGGTGGATGTCCATCAGCACGAGGTCGGGCTGCGGTTGCGCGGCAAACCATTCGACGGCGGCCTCGATACTGCTGAGCCGGCCGACGATCGCGGCATCGGGCTCGCATTCCTGGAGCAACTTTTCCAGGCGACGGACTGCGGCGGGCTCGTCTTCGACGATGAGGATATTCATGATGAGGATCGTTTGATGATCGGAATTCGAACAATGAACGCACCGGCATCACGCACTACGACGACCTGGCGGTCGCTGAGCAACTGATACCGCTTGATGATGCTCTGCAAACCGAAGCGCGTGGACGGCTCGCTGCCCGATTTGGGCTGGAGCGAGTTGCGCACCGTGACAAAGCCGTCGGGATCGACCGTCACGTAGATATCCAGCGGACGCGTCTCCGAGATCACATTATGCTTCACGGCGTTTTCTACCAGGATCTGGAGCGTGAGCGGCATGATGAGGCCTGTTGTCGGCGGCGGGTCGAAATGGAGGCGCAGGTTGTCGCCATAGCGCTTCGCCAGCAGGAAACAGAAATGGTGCACGAGATCCCATTCCTCCTCGAGGGAGATGAGTTCCTGCTCGCGGTACTGGAGCATGCTCCGGTAGAAGTCGGCCAGTTTCTCCACATACTCGATGGCCACGCGCGGATCGTCGGCATGCTCGTCGATGAGCGTGATCAGCGTATTGAAACTATTGAAGAGAAAATGCGGGTTGATCTGGGCCTTGAGCGCGGCGAGCTGGGCCTCGGCCATTTCCCGCTGCAACATGGCCTGCCGCGTGGAGCGGATCTCGCGCGCCCGGACGACGGCATACAGCAAACCGCCTCCGCCGAGGACCGCGAGGATGATAAACCATGGACGACGCCAGAACGGCTGACGGATCGTAAACGAATACGACGCGGCCGGCTCGTCGAGAAAGAAATTGTTCTCCGATGCCTTTACGCGGAACGTATAGTCCCCCGGCCGCAAGTTGGAATAGGAAGCGACCATGTCGCGGGACTCCTTCCATTCGAGGTCATACCCGTCGAGCTTGTACTGATACTTGACCGTACCGGGCGACGTATACCACAGCCCTACGTAGTGGAACGAAATGAAATTCTGATTCGGCCGCATTACGCCCGGGGCATGGGTATCGACAGGAACGCCGAAAACACTCACCTGTGTGAGCCGCGTCCGCGGATGGATGCTGCGCGACCCGCTGGCGGGCGTATAGACGATGATCCCCCGGCGTCCGCCGATGAGCACCCGACCCCGGGTGTCGACCGCAAACGCATTGAGGGCAGGCTGCATATCGCCTGCGCCGATCTCGTCATCGAAATACATGATGTGCCGCGAGGCTGCCGCCATCAATTCGACGCCCCGGTCATGCGCGATCAACATCTCGCCCTTGCGGGTGCTCACGCATGCGGCATTCTGCAGCGTCGTCAACCCGTCCGACATGCCGAGCGGGCGATAGGTTTTCCCGTCATATTCGACCAGGCCATGATCAGGTGTGTTAAACCAGTAATGCCCGCGATCATCGCGCGTGACGGCATACACCGTGCGCAAGGAGACCGTATCGTTTCCAGCCAGCTGAGCAACCTTGTCCTTGTCGATCACGACCACGCCGTTGC
>CAYMLN010000470.1:0-2695 GCA_964391045.1 uncultured Saprospiraceae bacterium | reverse complement strand
AGGCCCGGCTCGAGCAACTCGAACCCATGGAGATCGTCCAGCGGTACACCAATGGCTTTCACCACATGATGCGGCGCTTCAACAACCTCGAACCGAGCATCGAGCCGCGCGCCACGGGTCACCTCATGGAACAGATCGAGATGGTCCAGGCCATCCTCGACCGCGGCTACGCATATGAAGTGAACGGCAGCGTATACTTCGACACGGCGAAGCTGTTGCGCGAGGAGCAGGTGTACGGAAAACTCTCCGGACGCAAGGTCGATGACCTGCTCGTCGAGACGCGCGACCTGAAAAACCAGGACGAGAAGCGCCATCCCTCGGACTTCGCGATCTGGATCAAGGCCGACCAGCGCCACCTGCTTCGGTGGAACGCGCCATGGTCGGTCGGGTTCCCCGGCTGGCATCTCGAGTGCTCGGTCATGAGCACGAAGTACCTCGGCGAGCGCTTCGACATCCACGGCGGCGGCAACGACCTGAAGTTCCCGCACCATGAGAACGAGATCGCGCAGAACTTCGGCGCATGCGGTCACGGGCCGTGCAACTACTGGATCCATAGTAATATGCTGTTGCTCAACGGCCGCAAGATGGCCAAGAGCGAAGGCAATCACATCACCCCGCCGCAGATCTTCACGGGAGACAGCCCGCACCTGACGAAGGCTTACTCGCCGATGGTGGTGCGTTTCTTCTTCCTCCAGGCGCACTATGGCAGCACGCTCGACCTCACTGACGCCTCGCTGGCGGCGGCAGAGAAAGGATATCGCCGGCTGATGGAGGCCTATGCGAAACTCAAGGGCCTGCGATCGTCGGTGAAGGAAGCGGATACGCCGGTCAGCCGCGAGATCCGCGAGACCATTTCCGCCGCCTTTGCGGAAATGAACGATGACTTCAACACGCCGAAGGCGCTCGCCCGCCTCTTCGAATCGTGCACGATCATCAACAAGCTCGCCGACGGCCAGCTCGATCCGGACCAGGCCGGCCAGGACGCGCTCGATCACCTGCGCACTGGCATCGAGACGATGGTCTTCGATATCTTCGGCCTCCTCGACGAGGCTGCCGCCGCGGATGATCACCTGGCGCAACTCGACGGGCTCATGCAACTCCTCATCGACATCCGGGCCAACGCCCGCCAGGCCAAGGATTGGGCCACGTCGGACAAGATCCGCGACGCCCTCCAGCACCTGGAGATCGACCTCAAGGACGGCAAGGACGGGACGACCTGGGCCTTCAAGTGATTGCCGTATTCTGTCACCTCACCCGCTCATCACGCGCCATGAACTTGAATTCCATACTTCGCCGGGCATTGCCGATCACCTCGCTGGCCGTTGGCCTTGCCCTGCTCACCGGCTGCCGGGAAACACCGGCTCCGCAGGCCGCTGAAACAACGCAGACGACGGCCCCGATCCAGGTACCTTCGTTCTCAAGGGATTCTGCGTATGCCTTCGTTGCCCGGCAGGTAGCGTTTGGCCCCCGGGTACCGGGCTCGCCCGGCCACCAGGCCACGCGGGAATGGCTCGTCGCCAAATTCAAGGCCTATGGTGCGAATGTGACCGAACAGACATTCAAGGTCAACTCGCCCACCGTCGGCCAGACGCGGGGAACCAACATCATCGCGGCCTTCAATCCTACGTATGCCAATCGCGTGGTCCTCGCGGCCCATTGGGATACGCGCTTCGCCGCCGATGAAGACGACGTCCGGCCGGATGACCCGCACGACGGTGCAGATGACGGTGGCAGCGGCGTCGGCGTGCTACTTGAGATCGCCCGCCTGATCGGGGCGAACCCCCTGCCGATCGGCGTCGACATCGTGCTCTTTGACGCGGAAGACCAGGGGACGTCGGACGGTCCGATGGAGGACTGGTGCCTCGGCGCGCAGCACTGGGCCAAGAACCCGCATGTGAAAGGGTACCGTGCGAGCTATGGCATCCTGCTCGACATGGTGGGTGCGAAAGGCGCCGTCTTCCCGAAGGAAAACCTGAGTGGTGTCTTCCCGCCCGACAAGGTCCGCGCGATCCACCGGATCTACGACAGCGTCTGGGCCATGGCGCGGGGCATGAATCACGGCGGCCTGTTTGTCGACCACCGCGCGTCACCCTTTACGGACGACCACTACTTCGTCAACCTGCACACAGACATCCCGATGATCGATATCATCCACCGTCCGCAAGGCAGCAGCCGGGGCTTCGGGCCGCATTGGCATACGCATGACGACGCCATGGCCGTGATCGATGCGAACGTCCTCGGCGCCGTCGGCCAGGTCGTCACGGCGTACATCTACAACTCGGCCCGGAAGCCACTTTGATCCGCATTTTGTCGCGATGCGACCAGGCAAGCTTGCCCGGCCGGACGCTGCATTGAATCGCCTGTCGTCGACCTTGTCAGGGAATGATACCGCGGGGCACGCCCCGCAGCGATATGCCTTTCAACCAGGATATGTCTGACCAATGCGTATAGCGGCGGGGCTTTCCCCCGCCGAACCGCAAGGAATAAACCAAGACCTTAATTGAGCGATACGCGCACGGTCACGCCGCCTTGCGTGCTCACGACGACGTAGGCGTTGCTCACATACGGCGACTGGCGCCGGTAATCCACGAAGAAGCGCAAGTTGACATTCTTGTTGACGTCGTAGCTGAGCGACGGGGAGATCGTCACGTCCTTCGAGCCGAACCACAACGCCATCTCCCGCGAGCCGCCGAAC
>CAYMLN010000469.1:0-2699 GCA_964391045.1 uncultured Saprospiraceae bacterium | reverse complement strand
CGCCGCCGGACCCGGTTGATTCGCTTATCGAAGGTGAGGGTGGGCCGGGTCCGGGACGTTTTGCCAGTCGCTTCAAATACCCTGGAACGGCCTGTCCGGGTAAAAAAACCGGGGTTAACGGCATGTCCGCAATAATATTTTGTATCTTGTGATGAGAATGGGGGAATTTTCGGTTTCCGCATTCCTTTTTTTGGGCAAGTTCTTATTACTCTTTTTACCATGTACAAAAGACTCATTGCGCTATACGTCAGTATAGCTTTCGGGGGCGTGGTCATGGCTCAGCCGGCCAACAACCCCTGCAACGGCGCTATTGAACTCACCAACCTAAATGACGGCTGCCTGACCGGCAACGACAATACTGGGGCCACGGAGGACATCGGGCCGACCTCCTGTACGGTCGGGGCCAACGAGAATGTGTGGTTCTATTTTGACGCGCAGGGCGTGAGCGCGGAGATCACGGTGACGTCGGGTATCGGCACACCGGAGATCTCTGTCATCGAGTTTCCCGGTGCGCCTTGCGATGCCCCGACGGCCGTCGACATCGGCTGTATCACGGGCAACACCCTCGTCATCGACGGAGACCTGGACGTTGGAAACACCTATTACATCATGGTGGCGTTTTCCAACAACCTCGAGGGGACATTCGACATCTGCATTGACAACCCGGAGCCCGCACCCAATGACGATTGTTTTATGGCGACGCCGCTTGTCAACCTGGACAATGCCTGCTTCACGTCGACAAATGACTTCCCCGCCACGGACGTGCTTGTCCCCGGATGTTTTACCGGCTCTACGTACAATGTCTGGTATCAATTCGTCGCCCAGGGCGTGAGCCTGGACGTCCATATTCCCGCCGGCGGGCCGGGCGTATCGCAGGTCGCGGTCGTGGATTTTAATACCCCCTGCGTAGCTGCGGGTGCCACGGTGCTTGGGTGTGCCACGGGAACGAACCACATCGTCCTCGACAATGAGCTGACCATCGGCGACGTCTATTACATCGTTGTCGGCTTCCAGAACACGAACTTCAACGGGATGGGCATCGGCAACTTCGACCTGTGCATCGACAACCCCGAGCCGGCGTTCAACGACGATTGCGGCGATGCGCTTACGATCCCGAACAACGTGCTGGACGATCCGACCACCTGCTACAACGCCATTTCCGGCAACAACCTGACCAACGACTGGCCGTCCACCGACGTCGGCCTGTTCAACTGCTGGAACATGGGCGACAGCTATAACGTATGGTATTCGTTTGTCGCCCAAGGTCCTGATGTCCAAGTGACCGTCGATCCCAGCTTCCCCGAGGACGCACAGATCGCGCTCGTCGAGTTTACCGGCGCGCCCTGCGAGGTGGCCGGCGCCTTCCTGCTGGATTGTGCCAACGGGACCGTGCTGGATTACAATGACGAGTTGGAGATCGGAAATACCTATTACATCGCGATCGGTTTCGAGGATAACGAGATCGGCAACTACTGCATCAACGTGTTCAACCCGGAACCGCCGGAGAACGACCAGCCGTGCGATGCCATCGTACTCCAGACTAACGGCAACTGCGAAGACGGGACGACAGTTTATGCAAACCCCGAAGGCCTGCCGGCGCCCCCGGTCTGCCAGAATGCCATTTCCAACATCGTCTGGTATGAGTTCTCCATGCAGGATCCCGATAACGTGGGCTTTGAGGTTGACCTGTCCTTGGATAACGTCACGCAGAATACGACGGTGTCGATGTTCCTGTATGAATCATCGGACTGCAACAACTTCACGAATCCGATCTATTTCTATTGCGGCGATCCCCCGACAGCGCCCGTAGAATTCGGCCCGGTCGACGGTACGCAGAATTTCTTCCTCGCCGTCGGCACCTCGGAGCCGAACGAATCCGACTTCGAGATTTGCGTCGACGAGATTCCGCCATGCTTTGAAAACGATATTTGCGAAGAGGCCACGATCGTGAACAATGTGCAGTCCGACATGCCCTTTGTATGTGTCGAGGGATGCAACTTGTTTGCCGATCCGGAGGGGTTCAACAACGCTTGCCAGGTGGGCAATTTTTCCACCGTCTGGTTCCAGGTGAACACGGACGGGGCGGCCACGCTGATGAATATCTTCGTCGAAAGCCAGGAATTCGAGGCGCCGACCATCAGCCTGTTCCTGGCGATCAATGGATGCGCGCAACTCCAGCCCGTCGGCCTTACGCAAGCCAACTTGTCCTGCATCGTCGGCTCGAATGGGGAGGCTGAAGCCCTTGGTACGGATGTCGGTGCAAGCTCCACCTACTATATTGCGGTCAGTTCGCTCAACAGCGTCGGAGGTAACTTCGAACTGTGCGTCAACACCATCTCGCAAGCCTCGGCATGCGTGACCAACGCCGAGATCGAAATCACCTCTCGCTCGAGCGGCGGCCCGCTCGAAGGGCCCTTCTTCCCGGATGAAACGGTCGGCGTATGTCTCAAGGTCATCTCCTATACAGCCGCCGGTAACGGCTGCCAGTGGTTCCAGGGTCTCGTGCCGGTCTTCGGCAACGGCTGGGATCCTTCTTCCTTCGATGCCAATGGCCAGCCCCTGAATTCCACGGTCAACGGGAATCCAATCGGGGTTGCCGGAAATGGCCTTTATGGGGCATCGACCTGGGATTGGTTTACCGATGTGGACTACCACCACGACAATTCTTTCTTTCAGATCGGCGACTTTGACGGCAACGG
>CAYMLN010000468.1:0-2709 GCA_964391045.1 uncultured Saprospiraceae bacterium | reverse complement strand
CAGGTCACGGTGTGCGTGCCCAGCTCGAGGCCGTTGATCACAAAGTTGTTGCCGAACGATACGATCGTCCCGCTCGAGCTGGCCAGGCTGTAGCTGGTCACCTCGCTGCAGTTGTCCGTCACGTTGGTCGGCTTCGGTACGCTCACGTTGGCGTAGCAGTACCAGAAGTCGGTGCCTACCGTCAGGTTGGCCGGGCATGTGAAGGTCGGGCCCTGCTCGTCGGCGAGCTTGATCACCTGGACCTGCTCGACGAACTCGGTCGTGCACCAGTCGAGGACCGTCCATGTCCGGACGATCTTCCGGCCGCCGCCGCACTCGTTGAGCTCCTTGTCCCAGTAGCCCACGAAGATGTTGCAGATATTCTCTTCATCCGTGATCGGGTTGCCGTTGACCGTCGGCCAGCCGGTGTTGTCCGGCGAGTCGCTCTCGCTGCAGTCACCCTCGTACGCCAGCGGGAACTCGACATTCTCGAGCGTCAGCGGCGTGATGGTGATCAGCTGCGTGCAGGTCGACGTGTTGCCGCTCGGATCGGTAGCCGTCCACACGCGGGTGATCAGCTTGTCCTCGCAGTCTTCACCCGATTCGGTGTCGACATAGGTCAGCGTCACCTCGCCGCAGCCATCGCTGGCGACAGGTGCATACGGCAGCGGAATGCTGAACATCAGCTCGAGGGCCGCCAGGTTGAGCGTACCGCCGTCGCCACCGACGTTGTCCGTGATCCGGAGGATCCAGTCGCCGGAGCCGACCTCGCCGTTGAAGCCGGACAGCAGGCCCTGCGGGCGTACCGAACCGGCCAGGATGGCCGGGGGAGGCACGGGGTTGCATGCAGCCGTGACATCGATGCCGGCCTGGTCGTCAAACTTGACGTTGTCCCAGTTGTCGGCCGAGCCGCAGATCTGGTTCGCGAGCAGGACGACCGTGCCATTCGGGCTGATCAGTTCGGCCGTCAGGTCGGCCGACCACGTGTGGTCGAGGTCGATGGTGATGTTGACATCCTGGATCACTGCGCCGACAGGTACGTTGGCCGTGATCACGGCATTGGTCACGACGCCGCCGCCGGGACCGATCGGCAGGGCCGGGGTCACCGTCGTCGTCGTGGTGCCCATGACCGGCGGCTCATAGAGCGGCTCGGTGGACGAACCGCACTCGACCGTAGCGTCTGTGCACGTGATCGTCGGCGGGATCTTGTCTTCGACGAAGATCGAACCCCAGCAGCTCTGCTCATTGCACTCGTTGACGACGGAGACCATGAAGGTCTGGCCGACGTGCTCGCCCGTGAGGATGCCGCCCGGGATCGTATCGCCGTTTTGGTCGATGATGATCACGTAGTAGTTATCGTTGCCTTCGGCCTCGCCTTCGAGGATCATGCCGCTGAGGACCTGCAGCGTGCAGTCCGGACCCAGCGAGATGTTCACATGGTCGTTGCACGTCAGGGTCTCGACGCCCTGGATGTAGACGAAGATGTACTCGGTGATGGAGCAGCCGTCGCCCAGCGTGACCGTCACGCTGACTTGGAACGGACCGCCCGGATCTTCCTGCCATTCGATGGTCACCGACTCGTCCGTCGTGGCGACGATCGTACCGCCGCCGTTCAGGTTCCAGTCATACTCCCACTCGGGGTTGTACGGGGACACGAGGTAGGTGGTCGTCTCGCCCGGGCAGACATAGCTGTCGCCCGTGACAAAGAGTGTCGGGAGGATACAGATCGGTGCGCAGTCGAAGTCGTCTTCGCCCGGCAGATCGTTGGTGTTGCTGTTATCCGGCGTGCTGTCCCATTCATCCGGGCCGACGTTGACGCCCTGGAGGTCAAACATGGCCGAGATCTCGGCGCAGTTCTGGTAGAAACCAGGCTCCACATCCGGGTTGGGCCGGACGCGGATGAATGCCGTCAGCGTCTCGCCCGGGTTCAGGCCGTTGGCATCGAGACCGCCGTTGGCGATCGAGAAGACGCGCGAGGCGCTGATGCCCGTAGAGCCGGCCATGCCGGGGGTCCACAGCGGGTCGTTAAGGAAGAAGCCGACGGGGATATAGTCGGTGATCGTGAGCGAACCGATCGACGTTTCACCCTCGTTCTCAACTGTGAGGACGAAGACGATATCGTTGTTCGGGTTCGCCGGCACATAGTTCAGGTTCTCCTTGGTCAGCGCGAGGTCGATGATGCACTGGCCGTCGACGAAGATGGTCTGGAGGCACGTGGCGCTGTTGCCGCACTCATCGGTGGCGACAAACGTGCGGTTGATCGTGTACTCCTCGTCGCAGGGACCCGGGATGATCACGTCGGTAAAGGTCGTCGTCACCGTGCCGCCGCAGTTATCCGAGGTCGTCGGGTTGCCGGTCGCCGGGGGCGTTTGCGGCTGTCCGAAGGCGATCGTGATGTTCGGCGGGCAGGTGATGACCGGCGGGGTGGCATCGAATACGGTGATGACCTGGGCGCACGTCGCGGAGTTGCCGCAGACATCCGTGGCCAGGTAGGTCCGCGTCAACGTGAATCGGTTGGCGCAGGTCTGGTTGGTGATCACGTCGCCGACATGCGTGACCGTCACGCCGCCGCCGCAGTTGTCGGAGGCGACGACGGAAGCCGGGCTCGGGGCCGGCACGTTGCTGGCGCAGGCGACCGTGATGTTGGCCGGGCATGTGATCGTCGGCGGTACGGCGTCAAACACCGTGATCACCTGGGTGCAAGTGGCTGAATTGCCGCAGGCATCCGTG
>CAYMLN010000467.1:0-2710 GCA_964391045.1 uncultured Saprospiraceae bacterium | reverse complement strand
CAAAGTAATAGAAGAAAAAGAAGAAGAAGTTGTTGATGTAGAAGAAAAAACTGAGCAGGAAGGTCCGGAGCCGCCGCTTCAGGTTCAGGATGTTCCAGACCTTGACGAGTTCGCGGTAGCCGTTGAGCAGGTCCTGGCCGCCGGGACGGCCGGCGTAGAGGCCGCGCGGCAAGCGGCTGAGCGGGATTTGCGCGAAGCCGAGCCACCACAGGCCGGTGAGCAAGAACGACAGGCGGGGCAGGAGCGTGTCGTCCGTCACGCCGAGCTTCTGCTGATTGAGGATGAAGGCGAGGTTGATGATAAGCAATGTCGTCGAGCCGATGTAGCCGTAGGCGAATCCGCGCGCGCTCACCCGGTCCTGCTGGTCTTCCGTGGCGATGGCGGGCAGGTAGGCGTTGTAGAAGACGATGCTGCCCGAATAGCCCACCGTGGCGAGCAGCATGGCGAACAGCCCGAGGTGGACGAGGGCCGGCTGGTCGAAGAAGAACAGGAGCAGGCAGCCCAATGCGCCGAGGTAGCAGAAGGCGCGCATATAGGCGCGATGGTTACCGCTGTAATCCGAGATCGATGAGAGCAGCGGGGAGAGGAGGGCCACGAGCCCGAAGGCGATGCCGAGGTTGATGGAGTACGCCGCCGTGTTCTCGATCTCCAGGCCGAAGACGTTGATCTTGGACACGCCGTCGACCGTGGTGATGCTGTTGTAGTAGGCGGGGAAGATCGCGGAGACGATCACCAACGAGAAGGCCGAATTCGCCCAGTCGTACATCGCCCAGGCGTGGATCGTCTTCTTGTCGTTCTTTTTCGGGGCAACGTCGGCCATCCGGGGGTGGGGTCTGGACATGGGCCAAACCTCTTCCTTAAAGTTACGCCGGGGGATCCGGATTTATCGGGATGTCTACCGATGTCTGGCCATCGCGCTCACCGACAAGGAACTCATGGTCGTGCAACTGCTCACCGACGGCCTCAGCTACAAAATGGTCGCCGACCGCATGCAGATCACCATGAACACCGTGCGGACGCACATCCGCAATATCTATGAGAAGTTGCAGGTGCACTCGAAGGCGGAGGTGATCTCGCAGCATTTGCGGGGGGATCTCTGACCCGCGGCGGGTGCCTTTCGTTTCAGTATCTTGGGCGATAATCGCCAGGTATGTCGAAAGGCAAGAAATCCCGCGCCGCCAGCGGCCGTCTCGCACCCGCCGCAGGACCGGTGGCGCGAAAAGAACTGGGCGCACCCCCCGTGTTGCCGAAGTGGCTTGATGCGCTGCTTAAGCCCCACAACGCATTTGGCATCCTCGCCCTGGTGTTCGGCTCGGCGTTTATCGTCACCACGCCCCCTTTCCAGGTGCCGGATGAGGCGGCGCATTTTTTCCGGACCTTCTCCTTGTCCGAGTTTGATGTTGCCCAGGACGTGGAGGGCACACAGACAGGCGATGTGCTGCCGTCGAGCCTGGACAGTGCGGCATCGATCTTCAACTACCTGAAGTTCGTGCCGGCCAATAAGGTGCCGGACGGGCAGATCACCGCAGCGATGAAAATCGCCCTCGAACCCGGAAACCGGAAATTCATGCAGGTCAGCGCGGGCAACTACATCTATCCATGTTACATTCCGCAATTGCCCGCCGTATGGATCGGCAAGATCCTCCGCCTGAACGTCCTGCACATCCTATACCTGGGCAGGTTCTTCGCACTCTTGTTTTACGTCTTTCTGGTGGCGTGGGCGATCCGGGCGATCCCGTCGGGGAAGTATCTCCTGATGGCCGTGGCCCTCATGCCCATGTGCCTCGCGCAGGCGGGGTCGTTCTCGCCGGACGTCGTTTCCTTTGCCTTTGCCTTTCTCAGCCTTTCGCTGTTGCTCAAGCAGGCGGCTAGCCGGGAACCGCTTCGGCTCACGGTTGAAACCGCGTTGACGGGCTTCATGCTGGTGATGATGGGCGTGCTGAAGCCGGTGTTCCTGCCGGTCGCGCTGCTGGTCTTCCTCTTGCCGCAGCAAGTCTTCGCGTCGCGGAAGACATATGCCCTGGCCACGCTGCTGACTATCATCACGGCCGCGATCCTGGCCCTGGGCTGGTTGAAGCTCATGGCCTCGTTCGGCACGCTTCAGACCGGCGTGGACATCAACGGTCGACCGATCGACCCCTCCGGCAAGATGAGCCGGTTGATGCAGGATCCCATGCTATATGCCGCGGTCGTTCGGGAGACGATCGGGTATTTCGGTAAAATGTATTTCCAGAGCACGATCGGGATCATCGGGTATCTCGACACCTACATGCCGAAAGGGGTGTATACAGCCTTCTCTGTCCTCATCGCAGGGCTGGCCGTCTTCGAATCGGAGAAGAAGGTCGCGCTCACGATCCGGCAGCGTGCGCTCTTGCTGGGTGTCTCCATCGGGGTGTTCCTCGGCACGATCCTGGCCTTGTTCCTCTATACCCGCGAAAAGAGCAACCTTGTCGCCGAGGGCGGACAGGGCCGTTACTTCATCCCGGTCTTGTTTACCTTCCTGATGACCTTCCATGGCCTGGTGCCTGTGCGGATCAGCCTCTCCCGGAAACCATTGCTCGCGGCATCGCTTTATCTGGTCTTGCTGATCTTGTTGGTCATTGCGCAGGTCACCCTTCACCAACGTTTCTACGCCTGATGGATGAACGACATTTGCTGCACCAGGCAATAGTATTGAATACATGAAGATCGCCGTCGTCATCCCCGCCGC
>CAYMLN010000466.1:0-2715 GCA_964391045.1 uncultured Saprospiraceae bacterium | reverse complement strand
GATCGGTGCGTGGAAGCTCAATGTCTGGGTCTTGGGCGCGCCGTCAAAGCCCAGCCATTGCTCGCGGACGATCGCGGTGACCGCGGGGTAAGGATGGTAGCCCGCGTAGGCCGGGTTGACCAGCAGCTTATTGTACATGAACATCGTGTGCAGCGGCTGCTGCTGGGCCGATGTCGCGTGCGCCAGGCCCAACAGGCCGATGAGCGTGAGCAGGAGCGGGCGATTGATGATGTTGAACCTCATGTGCTTTCAGGTTTACGGATGAGGAGCCAGGGTTATCGTTCGAGGACGAGGAAGGTCCGCTTCGGGGCCGAGCCGTCGCCAAAGTCCATGATGTAGAAGTATGTGCCGACAGGCAGCGCTTTTCCCTCATGCGTGCCCATCCAGTCGTTGCCATACGGCGCGGCCGAGAAGACAAGGCCGCCCCATTCGTTGAACACCTTGATCGTGTTGTCGGGGTAGCGTGTCGTCTCGAGGCACGGAATGATGAGCACGTCATTGACGCCGTCGCCGTTGGGCGTGAACAGCGTCGGGACAAAGCAGTCCGACTCGTCGCCGACCTGGATCCGCACGACCGCTTCGCTGCACGCATCCGGGCAGTCGGCGGCGCAGATCCGGTAGACCAGGGAATCCGGGCCTACGTAACCGACATTCGGCGAATACCGGAACACGCCGTTGCCCGCATGCAGTGCATTGCCGCGCACGGGCGGCTGGACGACGACGAGCGTATAGGGTATTCCCCCGATGCTGTCGTTGAGCGTGACGATGAATTCCGTCGTCCGCCCGAAATCCACCTGCACGGTATCCGGGATACTGACCGGCGGGCGAAGGATCTCGATCGAAACGATATCGGTGCTGTAGTCCGTGCAGGAGGCAAAGCTCAGCGTCCATTGGAAGGTATAGCTGCCCGTCGGCAGGCCACTGACCGCGGTGTTCGGATCTGATGGATCGGTGAACACGACATCGGGATCGTTGCTCGTCCATTGGCCGGTGCCCGGCGCGGGATCGGACCCTTCAAGGGTAAAGGATTCATCGGGGCAATAGGTCATCGGCAGGCCGGCATCGGCCATTTGGGCCGGGAAATTGTCACCCTGGAGTACATACGCTTCACCGGGATCCGACGCGCAGCCGTTGAGCGATGCGACGACCGACAGGTTGTTCATGCCCGGGATAAGGCCTGCGCCGGTCAGGATGAAGCAGCTGTCGGGCATCGGGCCGGCGAGGATAAACTGGCCGTTGAGCCAAAGGGTGTACATGGCGCCCGTTGTCGCCGTGGCCGGGGTTACACAGAGATCGACCGGTACCGGCGCATCCAGGCAGATGGCGGTGACGTCTCCGACAAGCATCGGCGATGTGATCACACCTTGCAGGTCGACGATGTGCGGTGCGGACGTTGGCGCCTCACAATCCCCGAGCGCGTATGTCACGGTGTAGGCTCCGGCCGCACCGGCAGTGAAGGGATGGATAACGGGTTCCGCTTCCGTGCTCGTCCAGCCGCCGGGTCCTGTCCACATGGCGGATGCGCCCGGTGGGAGCGTAGCGCTAAGGAACAACGTGTCGCCTTCGCAGACGCGCGATGGCGCCGTGATCACCGCGGCGGTCAGCGTCGCATTGACCACGATGTCGACGGAGGCCGGATCGGATGTGCATCCGCCCGCCATCGCCGTGACGGCGTATGCGCCGGTCCATGCATCCGTGGCATCGGGGATCACGAGTGTTCCCGGGCTTTGGAGCGTCAACGTGGTGTCCGCCGAGGTCCATGTATAGTCGACGCCGGCAACGGGATTCCCGATCGAGAGCCGGATCGTGTCGCCGTCGCAGTATTGCGTGATCCCTTCGATCACCGGCGTGGCGGGGATATCGCGAAGAACGAGTTCGATCGATGCGGTGTCCGACACACACGCCCCGTTTTCGATCACGACCGAATAGATGCCGCTTGCCGCGGCCGTCGTTTCCGTCAGCACGATGCTCGAATCCTGGGCGGTAAATCCGGAAGGCCCTTGCCAATGGAAGATATAGGCCGGATCAAAGGACGGTTGGGAAACGACATACAGCACGATCGGCGAAATCCCATCGACGCATGTATCGCTGTCGGTAAGCACGGCGGTGACCGAAGGCTGCACATCCACCGCGATGTCGTGGGCGTCCGTGGCCTCGCATCCGGTCGCGGTTTGCAAGGTTACGGTATACGTTCCGGACAATGCGAGGACATCAGGTGTCGGTTCCGTTGAGGCAAACCCACCCGGTCCTGACCAGGCATACGTGCCCGCTGCCTGCGGATCGACGGACAGGCTCACCGTATCGCCTTCACAGGCATTCAACGGGGCCACGATTGCGATCACGATCACGGTGTCGATGGATACGTGGAAGCCGGCCGACGTGTCGCCCGGGCAACCGTTGATGATGGCCAGCGCGCGCCAGGATCCCGATTGGGCCAGCATGGCCGGGCTCACCTGGAGCGTATCGCTTCCGGGGATGACGATCCCCTGCGGGTCGAACCACAAATAGCTGGTGGCCATTCCGGACGCATACAGCGTAAGCGAACCGCCCTCGCAGGCCAGCGTGTCTCCGCCGAGTTGAGGAGCGGCCGGCACGGGTTGGACGGTGACGGTAAGGGTGTCCGGTGCGCCGTCACAGCGATCGGATGACGTGACGAGGGTAAACAGGCCCGAAGAACCGATCTCCGAGGCCGGGATGCCGGGCGGCGTAGCGTCA
>CAYMLN010000465.1:0-2716 GCA_964391045.1 uncultured Saprospiraceae bacterium | reverse complement strand
ATTGTCGAAGGTGACGACCATGCGGTTGATGTCAAGCGGCGCGTCCGTCACCTTGAACTTCAGCTTGCGGAACTGGTCATGCGGACCCACGACCGTGACGACGTCATGATCGGTGGTGAAATTGGCCTGCGTGGTCCCGATCAGCCGCCAGCTGCCGGCCGGTCCGCCGCGGGGCTGGGAAACGGCCTGCGCCTTGACGTTCGTGACGCCGGCAACAAACAGGAAAGCCAGAAGAAGCATCAAGTTTTTCATGGTGGATGAATTTCGATCTGTAAATCAAATCCAGCGCCCTGAAGGCCGGTCTACTTTCCGAAGAGCCGCATGATATCAAGGCCGTTGGCGAAGATGAGCAGGGCAAGCACGATGGCAAAACCGATGTACGTCGCGATCTCCATGAACTTGTCGCTCGGCTTGCGGCCGGTAACGACTTCCCAGATGAGGAACATGACATGGCCGCCGTCCAGGGCCGGGATCGGCAGGAGGTTCATGATGGCGAGGATAAACGACAGGATCGCCGTGATCCGCCAGAACGATTCCCAATCCCAGGTGGTGGAGAAGAGCTTCGTGATCGAGATGAATCCGCCGAGGCTGTCCTTGGCCTTGACCTGGCCGCGGAACAGCTGGGCGATGCCCTTGAACCAATCGCCGATGAAGGCTACTCCCTCGTTGATCCCGGCCGGGATGGCGCGGGCCAGGCTGTAGTCTTCGCGGGCTGTCCAGCCGAAATCGGCGGCGCTCTTAAGTCCCACGCCGATCGTCCCCTGCGGGCTGACCTCGACATTCACCTCGCTGGTGACGCCCTGCCGCTTATAGCCCAGGCGAACTGTCTCTCCTTTTGCCTTGCGCAACTTGTCGATCACGTCGTGCTGGAACGTGGCCGGAATATTATTGACCCAGACGACCTCGTCGCCGGCCTGAAGACCGGCCTTCTCGGCCGCGCTGCCCGCGGTCACCTCGCCGATCACGAAGGGGATCCGCGGCCCGGCCACGATCATGTGCTTGTAATCATTGGACGCGAGGACGGGAACGAGGGCCGGATCGACCTCGATGACCTGGTCGTAGTTGCCCCGCCACACCTTGATCTGCTTGACGTTGTCCAGGACGATGGCTTTCCGAAGTAATCCCGGATTGAACTCCTCTACCGGATCGCCGCCGATCGCAAGCAATTTGTCGCCGTCCTGGAGGCCAAGGACCGTGCCGAGCGAATCCACATAGATCCCGTACTCGAGCTTGTCGTTGCGGAGATATTCCTTGCCGTATCCCCACAGCATCATGCCGAAGATGAAGAAGCCGAGGAGGAAATTGACCGTGACGCCGCCGACCATGATGATGAGCCGTTGCCACGCCGGCTTTGCGCGGAACTCCCACGGCTGCGGCGGCTGCTTCATCTGCTCAAGGTCCATGCTCTCGTCGACCATGCCCGCGATCTTCACATAGCCGCCGAGCGGGAGCCAGCCGATGCCGTATTCGGTATCGCCGACCTTTTTCTTGAAGAGGGAAAACTTGACGTCGAAGAAGAGATAAAACTTCTCCACCTTGGTCTTGAACCACTTGGCCGGGGCGAAGTGGCCGAGTTCATGCAACACCACCAGGATCGAAAGGCTCAGGATCAACTGGGCCACCATCGTCAAAACACCCATCCGGATGAATACTTTTGTGAGTTCGAAAACACGCGGCCCGGGGGTTGGTTTCCGGTCTTCCGGTCCGCATGAAACGGCGAAGGTAGGGATTTATGGACGTACGCGATTTGCCCTGGTATCATGCCGCCCTGCCGGACGGGGCCGGCTCGCTCGTCCGGCTGGACGGCGACGAATGGCATCACGCGCGCCATGTCCTGCGCCTTGGCCCCGGCGACCGGGTCATCCTGTTAGACGGCCTCGGGGCCTGCTTCACCGCGCGTATGGAGGTGGCTGACCGGCAATCGGGACAGTTCACCCTCCTCGAGGATGTAACCGGGACATTCGCGGAGCGCCGGACCAGCCGGCTCATCATCGCCCTCGCCCCGACGAAGCAACTCGATCGCACCGAGTTTGCCCTGGAAAAGATCACGGAGCTGGGCGTCGACGAGATCATCCTGCTCGACTGCGACCATTCCGAACGCCAGCATGTGCGCCTCGACCGGCTGCAAAAGATCCTTATCGGCGCGGGCAAGCAATCGCGCAAGCCTGTGCTTCCGGTCCTTAGCGGACCGCTATCCCCTGCCGAGGCGGTGACTCGCGTACGCAGCAACCATTCCGGCGTCCAGGTCCTGTGCGCCCACCTGGCGGATACCGCCGGTTCGCTCTTCGATACCTGCCGGCCCGGTGCCGACGTTATGGTCCTGATCGGGCCCGAGGGTGGCTTCAGCGAACGAGAAGTTCACGAGCTCCGGACGAGTGCGACCGAGATCGTATCACTCGGTCCGCACCGTCTCCGCGTGGAAACCGCCGCCATCGCCGCCTGCGTCGCCCTACATTTGCGCAACGAACATCCTGATGGCCGATGATGCTGACCCTGCTGATCACCCTGCTTTCTTTCCTTGGGCCCCGCCCCGCGGCCGACGAACCGACCCTCCGGCTCGCGCTGCTCAAGTACAACGGCGGCGGCGACTGGTACGCCAATCCTACAGCGCTGCCTAACCTCGCCAAGTTCTGCAATACGCAACTCGGTACCCGCCTCGACCCCGACTACGCTACCGTCGAGGTCGGCAGCGCCGACCTGTTCAACTACCCGTGGG
>CAYMLN010000464.1:0-2730 GCA_964391045.1 uncultured Saprospiraceae bacterium | reverse complement strand
ATTATTTACCCGTATTATAATTATATGAGGGTAAAATACCTACATTTGTATCTCATTACAGATAAAATTGGAGAAAACCACACAATTTGTCGTTCAGGTCGCCGGCCTCAATCACCTCCCGTACGTGCCGGCCATCCTTCATGAAATGGAAGTGTCCGCCCGGGAGCGGGGCACGGGCATTGCCAAACGGGATGCCGCATACCTCGAATTGAAGATCCTCGAGGAAAAGGCCGTCATCGCCTTCACGGCCGACGGGGAATGGGCCGGCTTCTGCTACATCGAGACGTGGAGCGAGAAGCAATACGTCGCCAACTCGGGGCTCATCGTGGCCAAGCCCTACCGCCGCGGCGGCCTGGCAACGCAGATCAAGCAGGCGATCTTCCGCCTCTCGCGCGAGCGCTACCCGGAAGCCAAGTTGTTCGGCCTCACGACCGGGCTCGCCGTGATGAAGATCAACAGCGACCTCGGGTACGAGCCCGTGACGTATTCCGAGTTGACGCAGGATGACGTTTTCTGGCAGGGCTGCCGGAGTTGCGTCAACTACGAGATCCTCATGAGCAAGGAGCGTAAGAACTGCCTCTGCACCGCCATGCTCTATGACCCGGCGGAGCACCGGCAATCCCTCAACGGACATGCGCCGGCCCTCCCGGGCCTGGCCGCACCGGTCACCATCGCCTAATCCTTTCCCGATATGGAAAAAGTCGTGCTGGCCTTCAGCGGAGGCCTGGATACATCGTTTTGCGCCGTCTATCTCACCCGCGTCGCGGGCCTCGAGGTGCATGCCGTCATGGTCGACCTCGGCGGCTTTGCGCCCGACGAGCTCCGTCAGGCCGAAGACCGCGCCTATGCCATGGGCGTGAAGACCTTCACGGTGATCAATGATGCGGACCGTTATTACCAGGACTGCATCCGTTACCTCATTTTCGGCAACGTCCTCAAGAACAATACCTACCCGCTCTCCGTGAGTTCGGAGCGCGTGTTCCAGGCGACGGCCATCGCCAGTCATGCGAAGGCGATCGGCGCCCGGTACATTGCGCACGGCAGCACCGGCGCGGGCAACGACCAGGTGCGCTTCGACATGATCTTCCGCATCCTCGTCCCGGAGGCGGAGATCCTGACGCCGATACGCGATCTCCGGCTATCCCGCCAGCAGGAGATCGATTTCCTCCGCGAGCACGGGATCGAAATGTCGTTCGAGAAGGCGCAGTACTCCATCAATAAAGGCTTGTGGGGTACTTCTGTCGGCGGAAAGGAGACGCTGACCTCAACCCTCGCCTTGCCCGAATCGGCCTTTCCGACGCCCCTGTCCCGCACCGCGCCGGAAACGATTACCCTCCGCTTCGGGCAAGGTGAAGTGCGCGAGGTCAACGGCGTCCCGCACGACAACCCCGTCGACGCGATCCGGCATCTCCAGCAACTCGCCGGGCCCTATGCCATCGGCCGCGACATGCACGTCGGCGACACGATCATCGGCATCAAGGGACGCGTGGGCTTCGAGGCCGCCGCACCGATGATCATCCTCAAGGCCCATCACCTGCTCGAGAAGCACACGCTCACCAAGCAACAACTCCTGGTCAAGGACCAACTGAGCCTCCTGTACGGCAACTATCTGCACGACGGACTCGTCCTCGATCCCGTTATGCGCGATATCGAGGCGTTCTTCGCCGGCACGCAGGAAAACGTATCAGGCCTCGTGCACATCCTGCTCGAGCCGTACCGCTTCACGCTCATCGGCGTCGAAACGCCGCACGACCTGATGTCGCCAAGGTTCGGCGCGTACGGGGAGATGAATAACGCATGGTCAGGCGAGGACGTGAAGGGCTTCGCGAAGATCTATGCCAACGCGCTCAGCATCTATCACCAGGTCCATGATGCGTCCTGATCCGTTCCCGGTTCGCGCAGGGATCGTCGGCGCGGCGGGCTTCACTGGCGGCGAACTTCTCCGCCTCCTGCTTCGCCATCCCGATGTGGATATCGCCTGGGCAATCAGCCGCCGGCATGCCGGTAAGGCCGTGGCGGAAGTCCACGCTGATCTGCTCGGTGAGACCGACATTGTATTCTCCGATGGTCCCGCACCGGCCGATGTCATCTTCCTCTGCCTGCCGCACGGGGAAAGTCCGGCATGGCTCGGGGCACATGCAGCCGACATCGATCCCGCCACGCGCATCATCGACCTCGGGAATGATTTCCGGTTGGGCGAACGATGGCGCGACATCCCGTTTGTGTATGGCTTAACCGAGTACAACGGGGCGGCGATCCGACAGGCGGTGCATGTGGCCAATCCCGGTTGCTTCGCCACGGCGATCCAACTCGGCCTGTTGCCGTTACTCACCTTGGGTGACATGCGCGAGGTCCACGTCGTCGGCATCACAGGGTCGACCGGTGCAGGCAAGGCGCTCCAGGAGACGACGCAGTTTAGCTGGCGCCACAGCAACATCTCACCGTACAAGACCTTCACGCACCAGCACCTCGCCGAGATTCGCCGGTCGGCCGCGCAGCTCACCGGCCATTCGCCGCAGGTGCATTTCGTGCCCTGGCGCGGCGATTTCACGCGCGGCATTTTCGTCACGCTGATGGCCGGCGTTGACGTATCGTCCGAGGTCGTTGAACTGGCCTTTCGCGCGGCGTATTCAACTGGACCGTTCGTCCATGTGTCCCGCACGCCGATCGATCTCAAGCAGGTGATCAATACCAACAAGGCCCTCATTCATGTCGAGCAGGCCGGCGGGC
>CAYMLN010000463.1:0-2732 GCA_964391045.1 uncultured Saprospiraceae bacterium | reverse complement strand
GAGCCAAAGCGGGACCGCCATGACCACGCTGGGCAATACGCAACTGCACACCGTAACGCTCAGCGGCCTTGCGCCGGGAACGCGGTACTTCTACAAGGCGCGGACCGGAAGCTGGCAGTCGGGGGTATACGATTTCGAAACACCGCCCCTTCGCACGAGCGAGGCACCGCTCAACATGGTCCTGATGAGCGACATGCAGAAGGACGGCGGCAACCCGACGATCTTCCAGAACCTGGTCAACAACAGCCTCTTGCCGTACGTCGAGGCGAATTACGGCACACCGCTCAGCGACAAGGTGCAGATGGCCGTCCTGCCCGGCGACCTTGTGGATGTCGGCAGCAATTATCTCCAGTGGAAGAACGACTTTTTCAATCCCGCCGAGGCCTTGTGGCGGTCTGTCCCCATCTATCCGGCGATTGGCAATCATGAGGGCAACAGCCCGAATTATTTCAACTATTTCACACTGCCGGACAACGGCACGCCGGGGTATCTCGAGCACTGGTATTATACCGACTACTCGAATGTCCGGGTGATCAGTTGCAACACCAATGGCGGCTACCGCATCCAGGCCCAGCTGGACTGGCTCGAAAGCGTGCTTGACGCCAGTTACGCCGACACGCTGATCGACTTCGTCTTCGCACAGATGCACCATCCTTATCTCTCTGAGCTCTGGATCGCGGGAAATACGGATTATACAGGCCAGATCATCGATCGGCTCGAGGCTTTCTCTGCCGACTGCGGCAAGCCGAGCGTGCACTTCTTCGGCCACACGCATGCGTATTCGCGCGGGCAATCCCGCGACCACGAGCACCTTTGGATCAACGTCGCGACCTCGGGCGGGAACATCGACTACTGGGGCGAGTTTGCCAACCAGGATTATGCCGAGTACATCATCAGCACGGACGATTACGGCTTCGTCATGGTCGAGGTGCAGGCCGGTGCGAATCCGCAGTTCGTCATGAAGCGCCTGAGTTTCGGAGACCAATACAATCCCGGCGGCAGCACAATCACGGACTCGCTCGTCATCCGGATCAACAACGCCGCTCCCGACACGCCCTACCCGCTTTTCCCGACACCGGCCGACACCGTCAGTCCGCTGTGCACGACGCTGAAGGCAGATGGATTCTCGGATCCCGACGGCGACGGATTTGGCGCGGCGCAATGGCAGGTGGCGACGGACAGTACGGGCTTTGGTACGCCCATCCGGGAATCCTGGAAGCAATACGCGAATTGGTACAACGAGGTCGATACACAGGCCGGCGACGACCTGACCGACGAGACCTTCGAAGACCTGCCGGCCGGCGAGGACTTGTGGTGGCGGGTCCGCTACCGGGACAAGGCCCTGGGCTGGAGCGCGTGGTCGACGCCCATTCGGTTCCATACCCATCCGATGGACACGCTTTCCGGAAATCTTGTCCTCAATCCAGGCGCGGAAAACGGGACCGGCGACTGGGCTGCGGAAACAGGGCATTTCACTACGTTGGCCATGAATGAATGCAACAGCGATACGGATCCTCATTCAGGCAGTCGCTTCTTTGCGCCCGGTGTTAACGCATCCTGCGCGGACATCACCTTTGGCGCCGCATACCAGGACATCGACCTCGCCGCATTTGCCCCGGCGATCGACTCCGGGAATGTGTCCGCGCTCTTTGGGGCGTTCCTCACAGCCTGGGCGACCAACAATGACGAACCATCGATCGCCCTCGCGTTCCTGGACGAGGATGGAATCATCATCGGGACATCCGATACACTGACTCACCGACTACCTGGCTGGACGTGGAAATCAGGACTCACGGCTGTGCCGCCGGCTACGCGGACGGCCCGTTTCCGGCTCATGGGCAGGCGCCTTGCCGGCACGGACAACGACAGTTACATCGACGATGTGTTACTTCAGCTCATCTCCGCACCTTCGGGCTGCAGTGCCTACGTGCCGCCCGGACCGGCCATGGGCCGGGTCTATGTGGACCAGGATGCGCCGGCAAATCCCGATGGCAAGAGTTGGACGACCGCCTGGCGCACATTGGCCGAGGCCCTTGATCAAAGCAATGCGGATACGACCGTGCAGGCGATCTGGATCGCGGAGGGCCTATATCCCGTGACCCCCACCAACGATCGCACCCGCTCCTACCTGATCACGCGCGGTGTTGCCCTATATGGCGGCTTTGCGGGATACGAGTCTGCCCTGGCCGAACGAAACGTGGCGGCCTATCCGGTCATCTTATCCGGGGACATCGGCGAACCGGGTATTGCCGATGACAACAGTTATCACGTGATCAACATCAGCGGCATTCACGATACGGTACGGCTGGACGGCCTGCTGATCAGCGGTGGATATGCGGACGGGAATGGGTTTGACCGAGGTGGCGGCATACGGACCCGAATATCGAACCTGGAGCCGGTGATTGTCGAAACATGCCTGTTGTCCGGCAACGCCGGCCTGACAGCCGGGACGATCTTCAATGAGAGCGAATTGCAGCTCATCGGATGCACCCTCGACCAGGCCGAAACACCAGGGATGAGCCATGTCATCCTACTCAACACCGGTCCGTCGGCCCGGTTGATCCTGGCCGACGCCATCATCGTACAGCACGGGACCGCTCCCCTTGAAGGCGTGCAGAACCTGAATGGGGCTGAAGTACGCGTCATCGCGGACTCGTTGATCGAGCGTGCGGAGGATTGAGGATTATTCCGATACGCGCTTCCGCTCTTCGTCGGCTGCCGAGCCCCGCCGC
>CAYMLN010000462.1:0-2737 GCA_964391045.1 uncultured Saprospiraceae bacterium | reverse complement strand
ATGGGGGATCTTGAAGCGCAGCTCACGACCAAACTCAACGCCGCGTATCGGCCGCTGAAGGACAACCGTCTTTTGCCCAAAGGATTCTCCACGCTGCATTTCGCTTACGATACTGTGGCCATCTGGGGTGAAGCCCTGCAGGATCCGGATTATACCCTCATGAGCCAGGCCGGCGCCGACAAGGTCGCTTACCGCATTCCGGTCAACGGATGGAGTGGATCTGCCCGGCTTACGGTGCGCCTGCATTACCAGACCTTGCCGCCCCGGTGGATGCGGGATCTCTTCACCGCGGATTCGCTGGCGGAGGTTGGCGCATTCAAATCGATGTATGCCGGGTATGACCGTTTCACCGAAACGCTGGCCGAAACGACGATCACGGACATCTCCATCAACACCGTGCATGTCAATCAACCGACCGCACTGCGGGTGACTGTCTATCCCAATCCTTCTTCCGGACGTGAACTCTTCGTTGACTTTCCGGAGGACCTTTCCCGCCAGGGGACGACGTTGCGGCTTGTCAGCCTTAGCGGTGCGACGATCCTTCAACAGGATGTCGCACGCCGCGTGCCATTGCCTGACCGCATGACGCCCGGCGTTTACTACCTGCAGGTCTGGCGGAACGGAAAGTGTCTCGCGACACGCCCGGTCACGATCCTGTAGCCCGCCTTACAACTTGACAACCTTGATGCCCGCTGATCCGGCGGGACGCGTCATGCGAATGAAATAGATCCCTGCGGGAGATGCCTGCATGTCGATTTCCATCGCATCGGCACCGTTGGGCCGGATCGACTGCCACAAGCGTCCCCGTGCATCGAATACATCCAGACCCGTGACATCTTCGGGCAATGACGATATCCGCACAACGTCCCGCACGGGGTTGGGCCAAGCGTTGAAACGAGCATCCGCATTCCCGTCTGTGACCGACGTAACCGTGTCCACGACCACCGTTGTCTCCACCAGGGTGCCGTAGCAATAGCGATCGGCTTCACTTACCTGCCAATCGTAGAAATAGTAGTAGAAGTTGAGGGCGTTCAACGTGGAATTGGTAATGGCCATGATGTCGTTGAATACGTATGGATACGCAACATTCGAGGACGACCGCCAGAGAACCGGACTGTTGACGCCGAATTCGATGATGTTCTGGTTCGTATTCGTGCTGATCGAATAATTCCCGGGCGGAATCTGGACATCCATCCGGATCCGCGTTTCGCCGGGTGCGAGGTCGACCGGAAAGTCCCATCCAAACTGTCCGCTGTCATCCCGGATCTCGATGATCCGCACGCCGGCCGAGTCCGTGAAGACGGACAATTCTTCCAGGACCATGTCCTTGTATACTTCGAAGACAAGGCCGGCATTGGTCACTGCGCCATTGTACTTGGTCGTGCCGGCATGGGCTGCCTGGCCGACGCGTCCCGACTGACCTTCCAGCGTCAGGACATTACGGGCCCAGACGGGTCGTGTTTCCGTCATGTCGGGCAGATAGAGCGTGTCCCCCGATCCGATCTGGAAGATCCCGCTGCCGTCGGCAAACCACAGGATGCTGTCCCCGACCGCAGTGATGACGGCGGTCTCACCAACCAGGACCGTATCTGTGGAGATCACGGGATCATCCGCCTCGACAAACGTGAATTCGATGCTGTCCGATGGCAGCCAGATGCAATACCCTTCCGCGAGCGCGGAATACACGCCGCTTTCCCGCACCTGGATGCTTTGCGTCGTGTCGCCTGTCGACCACAGGTAGCCGAGGGCAGGCGGCAGCGATATCGTGGCTTCCTCCGACGCACACAAGGTCAGGTTGCCGATGTAACGGATCACCGGGGCGACCGTGTCGGGATCCTTGATCACCTCAATGGAATAGGTATGTTGATGGCAGCCGTCCGCGGTAAACGTGGCATAATAGATCCCGGGGTCCGCCACCGTGATCGTATCCGTCGCCAACCCGTTGCTCCATTGCAGCGCCTCGACCTCGCGGCCCAGGAAGAGCCGGACGGAATCGTCACCGCATAAGGCCTCAAGTCGTGGGAACTGATCCACCAGCAAGGTGCCGCATCCCCCGCGCGTCAAGGTGTAGTGGTGATTGGGTTCCGAAATCGCGAAACGCTCAGGCAGGCCGTCCGGCCAACGGATGACCAGGCTGTCCCATGTCGTATGCTGACCCAGCCCGAACATCAGCTTGTGGCTGTTGGACACGCCGTACTGCTCGCCGGCGCGCACTTCGCGCACCTGGGTGCCCCACGGGCCGTAGAGCAGGGCCATTGCGCCGACAACCGGCTTGTTGTCGGTGCTGTCCTGAAGTGTGAACGCGACGAAGTTGTTGTCGTTCCGGTCGTTGAGGAACAGGAAGTCAGCCTTGAGGGGATCGGGGTTATTGAATGGAATGACGGTCGATCCGTATACATCGACGAAGCCGTCGTGATTGAGGTCGCCGAGGCCATAGGTGCCGAAGATGCGGTTGCCGAACGGCTCGATCTTCGTGAATGTCTTGTCACCGTTGTTGCGATAGCAATCCATCCGGTCGCCGGTGACGAGGAGGTCCATGTAGGTGTCGTTGTCCAGGTCGGCAAACATACCCTGCAGGGGCACGCCGCCGATATTGAGACCCGCCTGGAACGTGATGTTGATAAACGTATCGTTATCGATGTTCTCGAATAATTCGCTGATCACGTCGTGCTGCGTGATGAAGCAGTCGAGGTCGCCGTCGTTGTCGATGTCCCCGAAATCGGCTGTCCAGGACTGG
>CAYMLN010000461.1:0-2737 GCA_964391045.1 uncultured Saprospiraceae bacterium | reverse complement strand
GGGATCATCGGCGGTAGCTATGGCGGCTACATGACCATGGCCGCGATGACCTTCGCGCCGGAAGAATTCCAGGTCGGCGTGAACATCTTCGGCGTGACCAACTGGCTGCGAACCTTGAAGTCGATTCCGCCCTACTGGGCCTCCTTCCGCAAGGCGCTCTACGATGAGATGGGCGATCCCACGACCGCCGACTCCGTGCGCCTGTACCAGATCTCCCCGCTCTTCCATGCCGACCAGGTGAAGAATCCGGTCATGGTCCTCCAGGGCGCTAACGATCCGCGTGTGCTGCAGGTGGAAAGTGACGAGATCGTGGAGGCTGTCCGGAAAAACAACGTGCCGGTCGAGTACGTGATCTTCCCCGACGAAGGGCACGGCTTCATCAAGAAGGAAAACGAGATCCGCGGGTACGGGCAGATCCTGGATTTCCTGGAGAAGCACCTGAAATCGCCGGTCAAAGGGTAAACCCCTTTGAAGCGAAAAGGGAAAAGCTAAAAACTAAAAGTTATTCACAATCGCCACACCAGGTTGAGGAATGATGCTGCCCTAGTTCCGTGATCTCAGATCAACGCTTATACAGTTGAATGCCCTACGCTTGAAGGAACAGTGCAAGGGATAAGAATCGCGCTCCGTGTCTCCGTGAGAAATATGAAATCAACCCTGAAGCGAAAAACCACAAAACTGGGACAATCGCCCCAGGCGTGTGTAGGCAAGGTAAAACCTAACGCAGGATATTGATCAGCTTCCGCAGGAGCCCCTGGCTCCCGGAGCGGATGCCGACTTCCAGGACCTTATCCACGTGCATCGCCACATCCATGACCTGGTCGGCCATCTTCTTCATTTCTTCGGCCTCGCGCCGGTGCGCCTCGTCTGTCTGCGGCACATTGAGGTCGCGCAGCGTGGCGATGAGGGGATCGAGTTCCCGCCGTTTCCGCTCGCGCGCGATCTGGAGGGCCATATGCCAAACATCCTTTTCGGATTGGAAATACTCGCGGCGTTCGCCGGGCACGATCGACTTGTGAACCACGCCCCACTCCATCAGGCTGCGCAGGTGCATGCTCACGATGCCCCGGGACAAGCCGAGTTCCGCGATGATCTGGTCGGCCGAAAGGGGATCGGGGGAAATGATCAGGAGGGCATGGATCTGCCCCATCGACCGGGGAATGCCCCAATGGGCGCTGAGCTGTCCCCAGGTATCGATCATGTGGCGGCGGGCTTCCTTCAACTCCATGGCAGGGAAACGAATTTACGCGGAAAGGGTTTAGGGCAGGTAAGACGCATTCGATTCAAGCCATGCGAAACGAAACGGCTTCCGATCATCTCACCGAACCGCCCCCTAAATTCCGCTTACTTTTAAACGGCAAAACCTTCGCCCGTGATCTTTCCCATCGGTGACGACCAAGTGCAGGGCGGGCACAAGCCGCTTGTGGCCTACCTGCTCATCGGGATCAACCTGGTCGTGTTCTTCTTCCAGCTCAACGTGCCGGCCGGACAGCAACAGGCCTTCGTTGACGAATACGGGCTGATCCCCCGCGAGATCGTGCAGGGCACGGACATGCATGCCTTGATCACCAGTATGTTCCTCCACGGCGGCTGGATGCACCTCATCGGCAACATGCTTTTCCTGTGGGTGTTCGGCGACAACATCGAGGCGGTCATCGGCAAGTTCTGGTTTATCGTCTTCTACCTGTGCGGAGGCCTTGCGGCATCCGCTGCCCACATCTTCTTCCACCCGGACAGCGCCCTGCCGACGGTCGGGGCCAGTGGCGCCATCTCAGCTGTCCTTGGCGCCTATCTCGTCATGTTTCCCGCCAGCCGCGTCAAGGTGTGGGTCATCTACTTCTTCGGGTCGGTCAGCGTCCCGGCCATCTTCTTCCTCGGCCTCTGGGCCGTCCAGCAATTCGTCAACGGGTTCATCGCGATCCTGCCCAGCAATGCGTATGCCTCGGGCGTTGCCTGGTGGGCCCACATCGGGGGGTTCGTCTTTGGCGTCGTCACGGGGTTCTTCATCCGCAAGCATTATGATACGCTGCACCTGCGGAGAGATTACAGGGACCTCGTTTAAGGGAAAAGCTAAAAGGGAAAAGTGAACAATGAACAATGAACAATGAACAATGAACAATGAACAATGAACAATGAACAATGAAAAGTGTGGGGGAAGGATCTGCGGTCTTTGGGCGGGCGGCTAAAGGGACGAATGTCATCCTCCGTTTAGTCCGCGTTAAAGAGATGATATGGCGATCTGCGTTTCTGTGGGAAATGTGGTGGACACTTGCCACGAACAAGTCACAATCAAGAATCCATTCGCATGTCGAAGCCGACTGAACCGATCCCGCTGACCACACCCGTGCCGGTCGAGCCCTGGCCCGACAAACTCCGGTACGGGCCGCCAATCGTGCTGATGGGCTCATGCTTCACGGAGCATATCGGGGACAGGCTGCGGCGATACATGTATGCTGTCAACGTGAATCCGTTCGGCATCCTCTACAATCCGGCATCCATGGCGCGGGCGATGCGGCGCATCGCCGACCGGGCCGTCTATTCCGCTGATGAGCTGGTCCTGCAGGACGGACTGTACCATAGCATGGACCATCACGGGGCATTCTCGGGAGCGGATGCGGGACGTGTGGTGGCCGGCATCAACGAGGCGCTCCTGGCGGCCCATGATGCGCTCGCCAATGCGCAAGCGGTGTTTATCAGTCCGGGTACCGCGTGGGCATTCACCCATGTGGCAAGCGAT
>CAYMLN010000460.1:0-2747 GCA_964391045.1 uncultured Saprospiraceae bacterium | reverse complement strand
TTTGTGTTTTTATTTTAAACCATTTTTTTTGTGGTAAAGGGCATAAATTTCCACTTGCCCAAACGCCAACCCCAAAACCCAAAAAAAAAAAAAAAAAGCGACCGGATATTCATCCGGCCGCTTCCATTAATTATCCTATGAAATCAAAGGTTCCAGAGACGCGTGATGTTGAATCCGATCAGGATCTCGTTGCTGCCGAAACTGTTCGGATTGTACATGTGGTTGTATTGCGGTACCAGGCTCTTGAAGTTGCCTACGAAAATCTGGAACGCATGCGAACTGGTTGTCAACTCGATCCCGAGTGACAAATTGGGCTGCGTATAGCGGTCATCCGGGTCTACGTTCGGATCATCCGTCGGCTCATTGTCGTAGGGATTGAAAAAAGCCTGGTCCGAGATCGGAAGATCAAAGGCGGCGGTGAGCGCGAAACTATTGGAGATCTTGTACCGGGCCATGACGCTTCCTGATATCATCGCCTTCTTGTTCCTTCCAAGTTCGCCCTGCTCGTTGGCCGTTACCGGCTGGAAGTTGAACCAGGACAGGTTTCCGGATGCCTGCACGGAGAAGTCATTGCCAAACTTACGGGCGACCATCAGTTGGTGGAAGAAGGACCACCTGTCCGAGGTTTCCGTAAACGGCGTCTTTTCCTCCGCCCGGGTATCGGCTGCCGCGTTGACATAATACGTCATGCTAATCGGAGAACCGCCCGAACGTCCTTGACGGAGCAGGGCATACTTGCCCCAAAAGTCCCAGAGCAGGTTGTCCTTGGTCAGGCCCAACCCGATCATAAGCCGATCGGCCGGCACATAGTCAATGCCGAAACGGATGTTGGACGCGGCAAAAATGCCCCAGAAATCATCATAGCCATTGTTCCACGTCCCGAACCGGTGCTGGAAATCCATTTGGAGGGTTCCCTTGATCGGCACCATGACGGTCTGGGCGTCCATCAGCCAGATGCTTTCAAACGTATTCTTCACCGGCCGGGTGTCTTTCTCCGGCATGGCATCGTCCTGGGCCGTTGCCCGGAAGGTGCCGGTGACGAGCAGCGCGGCCAGAAGGAGGAATCTCCCCCATCCCAAGACGTGCGTGCCGTTCATTAATCGACTTTTCATAACCGGTTCGTTCATGAAGGTGAGCGATGGCGCACCGGCCGCGGTTGCGTTATTGCAGCGCGGCGATGGCGTTCGTCAGCAGGGCCATGGCATACTTGAAGTTGTGTACGCCGAGCGACTGGTCTTCCTGGACAAAACGGTAGTTGTACAGCGCACCGGCTTCATGCCCTTCGAAGGAACCCGGGATCGCCAGGTCGGTCGTTTCGTTGAGCAGGCCGCGGTCGATGAGCAACTGGCGCAGCTCAGCCATCTTGGCCTCGATCTGGGCCTGGCGATCGTCGACGAGGGCATTCAGGTCGGCAGCTACAGTATGACATGCACTGCAAGCCGCAAAGTTGATCGCGCCGGATTCGTTGACCACGTTGAAGGTGTGCCCGCCGGCACCCGTACCATTGTTGCCAGCCATGTGACAAGCGACGCAGGCATTAGCCCCGGCATTCGCCAGCAGCAGCGTGTGCGCAGAATTCTCATACGGCATCGGTCCCGGAACTTCGTATCCGGTCAGACCCGGCAGCATCAGCCCTTGCGGACCATGGTGCGGACCGTAGCGCGAGCTGGTGATATTAACTGTGCCCCCTGTTGTCGGATCCGGAAGCGCAGGCGAAGCGGGTCGGGACTGGTGGCAACTGATGCACAGGTTAGACTTGCCGAAATTGAGCGTATGGTTTCCAACCCAAGTCGTGACCGGCTGTTCCTGCGTGAGTGCCCAGTCATCTGTCGTGTAGGTCTTGTGGATCTGGTGACAGGTGTAGCAGTTCGGCGGCAGCGGATCATTGATCGGCGCAGCGGTCGTCGCACCGCCGCTGGCGATGCGCTCCAGGAAGCCCTGGCTCGTGTGGCATACGGCACAACTCGTCCCATTTTGATAGGAGTGCCCGCCGATGGCGTGCGTCGATTGCTCGTACTGGTACTGTTTCACCGTGATCGCCTGTGAACTGCCATGGCATTGGATGCAGTTCTGCGTGCCACTTTCACCCATCGGGCCTTGCGGACCTTGCGGACCGGCAGGACCTGCCGGACCTTCGTCACCTTCGCATGCGGACAGGCCCATGACCATGGCCGCCATCAACGCGAATACAAATAGCAAACCGTGTTTCATATGATAATGGTTTTTGTTTGTTCGAATCTAAAGAATCGGTTGAAGAACCGTGCATAAACCTCACGGTTTTATGCGCCTTTTTACATGACCGTTGTCATGCCGGCCGTTGATCTTTCTCATGCCGCGGACCCGCGGACAGCCGAATGGCAAGGGCCAGGGCCACCGCCAGCATACCTGCGCAAGCGATCCAGAATCCCGTCAGGGGGCGAACGGACAGCACAACGCTGCCAGGGTATTCGGCGTGACAGGAAAGGGGTTTAATGTATTTCCCACTGAAAACGACGCCTTTGCCGCCGTCCAGGACGAGGGCATGGGCCTCTTCTTCCGGCGGACCGGCGCGCATATACACGTCGCTCCGCCCAAGAAGGGCCTTGGGCGACTCGCCCAGCGTCAGGACCGCATTGGTCCCCTTGACCCGATGGTCGCCGCCAATCCGGCCGCCGGTATTTGGATAAAGAAAAATTTCTTGCGCGCCACCGCCCTTCTTCCAAATCTCCACATGGGCGACAGGTTTATTGAATTCCGTACTGGCTGTC
>CAYMLN010000459.1:0-2750 GCA_964391045.1 uncultured Saprospiraceae bacterium | reverse complement strand
CATGTGCAGGATCTTGTCCCGGCGCACATAATGCACATATTGCATCAGCGCCAGCAAGTAGAAGAGCGTGTACAGCAGGTCCTTCCGCTCGGAGATCCACGCGACCGATTCCACATGCATCGGATGGATGCCGAAGACCAGGGCGACAAACGCGCTGACCCACGCGTTCCGGTTCGACAATAGCATGATTAAGGCGAACACAAGGCCCGTGTTGACCGTATGCAGGACGATGCTCGTCAGGTGATAGGTTGCCGGTTCAAGCCCGGCAAACTGGTAATTCAGCGCCAGGGACATGACGGTCAGCGGGTGGTAATTCGACACTAACGGGGTCGACAAGATGGCCTTGAGGCCGGACATGTCCAGGTTTTTCAGGAGCTCGTTGCCCGTGACATACAGGATGTCGTCCCAATTGGTGAAGCCATTGCCCAGCGCAGGCAGGAAGAGGAGGAAGGTGACCGCGCAGACGGGGGCCAGAAATTTCCAGGCAGGAAGGGGTGCGGCTGGCGACAGGGTGGGGGTTCCGGGCCTGGCGGGGGGAGCGGAAGGTTTTTTCTTGGACTTTGCCATGGCAGCGAATTTACCACTTTGGCGGTGCGGCATTCTTTGGCGAGATAAATCCATCTGCCTTCCGCGAACTTCCTCAAATGATCATGACACGAAGGAAAACGCGTTCACAAGGAGATGCCCGCTGCAAATTGAAGCGCGACCTCTGTGGGAACCGGCCATCCCCCTTGGCCAATTCACTACCTTTGTCCAGTAATGCCCGCAGCGGCGTAACCAGAAGCAGAATAAGTCCATTGATCATGCGCAAGGCCCCCCACTTACTGGCCCCGTCGATCCTCTCGGCCGATTTCGGTCACCTCGACAAGGCCATCGACCTCATCAACGAAAGCGAGGCCGACTGGTTTCACGTCGACGTCATGGACGGCCGGTTCGTACCCAATATCAGTTTCGGCTTTCCTGTCATGGAGGCCCTGCAGCGCCGGGCGGAGAAGCCGCTCGATGTGCACCTCATGATCGAGGAGCCCGAGCGCTATGTCGACCGGTTTCGTGAGCTTGGCGCCCACGTGATCACGGTGCATTACGAGGCCTGCCGGCACCTGCACCGGGTCGTGCAGCAGATCAAGTCCACCGGCGCGCTCGCCGGCGTGGCGATCAATCCGCACACGTCGGTCTCGCTCCTGGAGAGTATTCTCGAGGAAGTCGACCTCATCCTGGTGATGTCCGTGAATCCGGGCTTCGGCGGGCAGAAGTTTATCTACCAGGCGATCCCGAAGATCGAGCAGCTCCGGCTTATGTGCGACGTGCGCAACCTGTCGCCGCTTATCGAGGTTGACGGAGGCATTGGTCTCCAGAACGCAGAGCGCGTGCTGCAGGCCGGCGCCGATGTGCTGGTCGCCGGCAACGCGGTGCTCAACGCACCGGATCCCTACGATGCCGTCGCGCGATTGAAGGCGATCGGAAAGGAGGGTTGGCACACTATCCCCGCCTGATCCGCGTTTCCACCCATCATGCGGCTTGCCCTTCTGCTCTGCCTGTTGACGGCCCTGACCGGTGCTTACGGGCAACGCGTCCTGACGATCTACGGGACCGTCACGGATGCCCAGTCCGGGCAACCGGTCGAGTTTGCCAGCGTAGTCATCCGCTCGAGTGCGCGGAGCGTCTATTCCGGCCAGGACGGCACATACGCCCTGACCGGGCAAGTAAAGCCCGGCGACCAGGTGCTGGTGCGCCGCACGGGATATGACCCGCAGGATATCGTGCTGCCGGATGTGATCGAGGGGGATCGATACGAACTCCAGATCAGGCTTGTGCCGGTCACCACCGATGTGGAGGTGATCGTGACCGACCGCCGCCTGGAGGATGCCGGGATGGTGCGGGAAAAGGTCGACGCGATCAAGTTGCTTCCGTCCACGACGGGCAACCTCGAGGCCCTGCTGCCGCACATTGCGCTGGGTGCGAGCAGCGGCACCGGCGGCGAGCTCACTTCACAATACAATGTACGCGGCGGCAACTACGACGAGAACCTGGTGTATGTCAATGACTTCGAGATCTACCGGCCACTTCTCATCCGCACGGGTAACCAGGAAGGATTGACGTTTGCCAACCCGGACCTCATCCGCGACATCAGCTTTTCGTCCGGCGCCTTCGAGGCGCGATTCGGGGACAAGATGTCGTCGGTCCTGGACGTGCGGTACAAGATGCCCGACAGTCTTCGCGGATCCTTTGGCCTGGGCATGCTCGGCGCCTCGGCGCATCTCGAGGGCAGCCTGCCGGTCGGGAAGGACGGTTACCGCAAATGGCGCTACCTCGCCGGTTTCCGCTACAAGACGAATGCCTACCTGCTCGGCACGCTGGATGTGGAAGGGGAGTACAGTCCTTCGTTTACCGATTACCAGATCTATACCACGTATGACCTGTCGCGTGACTGGCAGGTCGGCGTGCTCGCCAATCTCAACCTCAACCGCTACGACTTCATCCCGGTGAGCAGCACGACAGCCTCCGGCCTGATCACCTTTGCCCTCCGGTTGTCGACGCAGTTCCAGGGCGCCGAGGCGGATGTATTTCGCAATGGCATGGGCGGCGTATCGCTGTCCTGGTTGCCCGCAAAGGCCCGTCATCCGGTATTTGTCAAGCTCCTCCTTTCCGGGTATCGCAGCTATGAGAATGAAACGTACGACATCATCGGGTCCTATCGCCTGAGCCAGATCGAGACGGATATCAACGAT
This sequence comes from uncultured Saprospiraceae bacterium, assembly GCA_964391045.1. Classification (GTDB taxonomy): domain Bacteria; phylum Bacteroidota; class Bacteroidia; order Chitinophagales; family Saprospiraceae; genus Opimibacter. Next base: position 21 of record CAYMLN010000459.1, on the reverse strand, counting down.
CCCGACGCCGGTGAAGAGATC
>CAYMLN010000458.1:0-2758 GCA_964391045.1 uncultured Saprospiraceae bacterium | reverse complement strand
TCGACCGCGACATCGAACACCGAACCCGTGATCACGCGCACGAGCTTGCCCTGGGCATGTTCGCCCGTCTGGTAATGGAGGCCGCGCAGGATGCCCTTGTCCGATTGGGCCTCGTTGTCCTGCACGAAGGGAAACGCGGCGGGCAGGCTGAAATGGGCCGCATTGTAGGTCTCGAGGAAATAGCCGCGGTCGTCGCGAAAGACCTGCGGCTCGAGGATCAGCAGGTCGGGGATCGGCGTCGGAATGAGCTTCATGGTCGGGCGTGAACGGGGTTATTTCTGCCGGAAGTGGATGCGGATCGGCGTGCCGGTGAATTCGAACGCCTCGCGGATCTGGTTTTCCAGGAAGTTCCGGTATTCCTCCTTGACCTCGTTCGGGTAGTTGCAGAACATCACGAAGGACGGGTAGGGCAGGGGCAACTGTGTGCCGTACTTGACCTTGATGAGATGGCCGCGGTAGCTCGGGGGATTGCGCTTTTCCGCCGCCGCCTCGATGAGTTCATTGAGCCGGGCGGTCGGCACCTTGCGGTCGCGGTTTTCCGCCACCTGCAGCGCCGTCTCCACGGCCTTGAAGATGCGCTGCTTCTCGAGGACGGAGATGAACAGGATGGGCACATCGGAGAACGGCGCCATGCGCTGGCGGAGACCCTTCTCGTAGTCGCGCGCGGTGTTCGTTTCCTTCTCGAATAGGTCCCACTTGTTGACAAGCAACACCACACCCTTGTTCCGGCGCAGGATGAGCTGCAGGATGCTCATGTCCTGGCTCTCGAGGCCTGTGGTCGCGTCGATCATGAGCAGGCAAACGTCCGACTCCTCGATGGCCTTGACGGTGCGGATGACGCTGTAGAATTCGAGGTTTTCCTCCACCGCCTTCTTCTTGCGCATGCCCGCGGGGTCGATGATGTAGAAGTCCTTGCCGAACTTGTTGTACCGCGTATGGATCGAGTCACGGGTCGTGCCCGCGATGTCGGTGACGATATGCCGCGTCTCGCCGAGCAAGGCGTTGATGAAGGACGACTTACCGACGTTGGGCCGGCCGATCACGGCGAGTTTCGGGATGTCAGCCTCGGCATCTTCCTCGCTGCTCATGTCGCGGACGACCTCGTCGAGCAGGTCGCCCGACCCGCTGCCGGAAATGGACGACAAGAAGTAGGTATGCTCGAAGCCGAGCGACCAGAATTCGTTGGCCGCGAGATGGCGCTCGACATTGTCGACCTTGTTGACCGCGAGGACCACCTTCTTGGGGCTCTTGCGGAGCATGTCGGCGATCTCCTGGTCGAGGTCGGTGATGCCCGTCATGACGTCGACAACGAAGATGATGACCTGTGCTTCTTCGATCGCGATCTCTACCTGTTCACGGATCGCCTTTTCGAAGATGTCCTCGGACCGGGCCACGAAGCCGCCCGTGTCGATGATCGTGAATGTCTTGCCGTTCCAGTGGCCGGAGCCGTATTGCCGGTCGCGGGTGACGCCACTGATGTCATCGGTGATCGCCTGGCGAGCTCCCGTGATCCGGTTGAAAAGCGTGGACTTCCCGACGTTGGGCCGGCCGACGATGGCTATGAAATTTCCCATGGGTTAAGGCTGGTAACCGAAGGCTTTCAGCGCGCGTTCATCGTCGCGCCAGTTGTCCTTCACTTTTATGGTCAGGTTGAGGAATACGCGTTGGTCGAGGAAGGCCTCGATCTCCTGCCGGGCCGCCGTGCCCAGTTTCTTGATCGCCTCGCCGCCCTTGCCGAGCAGGATCGATTTTTTCCGGTCGTCGAGCGTGTAGATCACGGCTTCGATCCGCGTGATCGGTCCCAGGCGACCGGGTTCGGCCTCCTTGAAGGACTCGATGGCCACCTCGCAACTGTAGGGGATCTCCTCGCGGTATTGTTCGAGGATCTGGCCCCGGATGATCTCGCTCACGAAGAAGCGCTCCGGCCGGTCGGTCAGCTGGTCCTTCGGGTAATAGGGCGGGCCTTCCGGCAGCCGCTGGCGAATGGCGCGGAAGAGGGCGTCGACGCCCTCGCCCGTGCGGGCAGACATGCGGAAGACGGGCTTGCCGGGGAGGAGTTCGTTGAGCAGGGCTTCACGCGCGTCGACGAGGGCCGTCTCCGCGGCGTCGCACTTGTTGATGACGAGCAGGATCTCCGCGTCGTGCCTGGCGAGCCGGGCGACGAGGTCATCGTCGGCCGTGAGGGGCTCGTAGGCGTCGGTGATGAACAGGATGATGTCCGCATCGTGGAAAGAGTGCAGGACAAACTTGTTCATCAGCTCCTGCATCTTGTACGCCGGTGTGTCGATGAAGCCGGGCATGTCGGAAAACACGACCTGGAAGTCGTCCCCGTTGACCATCGCAATGATGCGGTGGCGGGTCGTCTGCGGCTTTGCGGTGATGACGGCCATGCGTTCGCCGACCAGCGCATTGAGCAGCGTGGACTTGCCCATGTTGGGCCGTCCAAGCAGGTTGACGAAGCCCGAATAATGCCTGACGGGATCAGCCAACGCGAAGGTGTTGAGGTGAGGCGAGTTGGAATTCCACCCACTTGAGGAGGTGGCCGGGTTTCTGGCCGCGCCAATTAGACCCGGAGAGGATGTGCACGTAGTCCTGGAGGCCGTAGGTGAACATCTCATCCGCCACGTGGTCGAGCGGATTGACGATGGCGATCCAGCCTTCGACGTCGGATACCTCCTCGTGCCATTCCTCGTAATAGGCGTTGTCCTCGGCGGCGTGGTAGTTGAGTACGTTCTCCACGATCAGGATGAACTTGCGG
>CAYMLN010000457.1:0-2791 GCA_964391045.1 uncultured Saprospiraceae bacterium | reverse complement strand
TAGACCACGAGTTTGTTGGCCGAACTGCTCGTGGTGAACATATGCGGGGCCGTGCTGACGGGAGAAACGCTCGTGCTGTAGTTGCTGCTGATGTAGCTCTCGCCGGTGATCGTGATGTCATACCGGCCGGGCGGAACGTGCGTGACGGAAAAATTGCCCGTGCCGCTCTGGATGACGCCGGTGGAGTTGACCATGCCGTAGCAGACCGGCACGAGGTTGGCCGATCCGGTCGACGTGCGCTGCAACTCGCCGTCGAGCAGGTCGGTGTCGCCGTTCTTTTCAATGCGAAGCTGGGTGATGTTGCCGCCCGTGCGCAGGTCGATCGCGCTGTCGGCCCGGAAGATGATCGCGCTGCGGATGTCGTCCTGCGCGTTGCCGGAGAGGAAGCCGGCCTCGCTGGTGTTGGGCGTCGAGAACTGCATGTACGCGGCGGCATCGTCCTCCAGGATCATGTCGGCGCTGCTGCTGTACAGTCCGCCACCACTGCCGTTGCTCACATGAAACTTTCGTGCAGGGGAATTCGTGCCGAGGCCTACCAAGCCGTCCTTGCGCACGACAAGGGCGTTCGATGGCGCATTCTCGTCCCCGTTGCCGATGATGAAGAGCGGCGTGCTCGGCGATACGGTGGTCTGCTGCGCCACGATCGAGTCATTGTACATGCCCACGACGGTCGATGAATAGCCATTGGCGATCGTGAATCGGCCCATGGCCGTTGACGTTTGTCCCTTCGCCAATGTATTTGCGCCGAAGGCCGCGGATGAATTGCCCTTTGCTTCCGTATAAAAGCCGATCGACACGGCATTGACCCCGCTGGCCTTGGCGCTGGTTCCCATGGCAACTGACCATGCGCCCGTGGCTTCCGATCGATTGCCGATGGCTACACTCGCCCCGCTCCCGGCCAATGCCTGGTAGCCAAGCGCTACGGAATAATCCCCAATAGCCTGGGAGCCTGTACCTCCGGCGATGGAATGCGTTCCTTCGGCCGACGAACCGCCTCCGTATACGAGCGACATGAAGCCGGTCGCCTCGCAATTGGAACCGAACACCGCGGATTGATTCGCATCCGCGCGGCAGTTTGCCCCTATGGCAACTGCGCCGTTGCCCAAGGCCCGGCTGTTCTGGCCGGCGGCAAACGAATACATGCCGCGGGCCTTGGTGTTGAGCCCCATGGCGACACTGTACAGTCCGATGCTGTCCTTGTTCCACTGCGTGCCGTTCACGGACCCTGCGCGAAAAGAAGCCTTGTCCGCATACCACATCATCCGGTTGCCCGGTCCACTGACGGGCGGACCGCCGGGCGTAACGGGAAGTGTCGCGGGGGCAGTAAACAAGACACTGCTGTCCATGACATGCAGCATGGCTGCCGGTGTCGTCGTGTTGATCCCTACCTTCCCGATCTGGGCATGGACGGATGGCCTGAGCATGAAGAGGAACGCGACGATGCAGATTCGACCGGACATGGCGCAAGAATGCTTTGATCCGTCAATAATGTACCGAGGGAAAGCCTATTCCCAGTGACGTTTGAGCCGGCAGGAGACGCTATTGAGTCCGATGTGGTATTTGCTTAGTCTGCGAAACGCCAGGTTGCCCGATCAGAGCTGCGCGAGCCGCTGCATCAACTCCTCCCGCCGCGATCGCGAGACGTCCAGCAGCAAGTCCTGCGGCAGCTCGACGACATACCCTTCCGCCTTGACCACGCGGCGGATAAAATGAAGGTTGATCAGGTAGGAATGATGGATCCGGAAGAAATACGGCTTCTGGAGAATGCCTTCGAACTCCTTCAGGGTCTTCGACACCATCAGGCGCGTTCCGTCGGCGAGGTGCAGCCGCGTGTAGTTGCTCTCCGCAATGCAACAGACAACGTCGTCAAACCGGATGACCTTGATGTCTTCGAGTGTGTTGATGAGGAAACGCGTCGCTTCACGACCTGGAATCAATTGCTCTTCCAGGACGTCAAGCTGCAGCGATCGTTGGCGCGCGTTTGTCCGTTGCTTTGCCTTTCCAACAGCCGCGGCAAGCTTATCTGCAGAGACGGGCTTGAGGAGGTAGGCCAGCGCACTGCACTCAATGGCGCGAATCGCGTAATGCCCGTACGCCGTGCAGAAGATGATCTCCGGCAGGGGTTCCTGCAATTGCCGCACCAGGTCGAAACCGCTGCCGCCCGGCATCTCGATGTCGAGGAAAACAACATCGGGCCGCAGTTGCGCGATCGCCGCAAGGGCCTCGTCCAAACCAGCAGCCGAGCCTGTCACGCGCACGTCGGGATGATGCTCAGCAAGCATCAGCGCGAGCACTTCGCGGCTGTCGGACTCGTCGTCGACGATAAAGGCGGTGAGCGTTGGTTCCATGAGGTCAATCGAGATGAAAATGAAGCGTGATGCGCGTACCGGCCGGTCGGCCCGAGGCATCCGCCAGGTCTTCGATCCGGATGTCGGGCAACTGGGCATGCTCGCGTTGCAGGAGCTCCATGCGCTTGCGGGAGATCGCCATGCCATAGCCCTTGCGAACCGTATTCCCCTCGCCGGCGAGGTGGGTCGCCTCCTGACGCCCGATGCCATTGTCCTCGATCACACAGGTAAGATACCCGTCCGCGCGGATGAAGTCAAGCGTCAGCCGGCCCTGCCCGGGTTTGTTCATCAGGCCGTGCCAAATGGCATTCTCCACATAGGGCTGGATGATCATGGTCGGGATCTCGACGAAATCGGTCTGCAGGCCGGGATCGACGCGGATCGCATAATCGCACTTGTGGTCGAGCCGCTGCTGCTCAAGCAGCATGTACTTCTCGAGCAAC
>CAYMLN010000456.1:0-2796 GCA_964391045.1 uncultured Saprospiraceae bacterium | reverse complement strand
TGAACAGTGAACAGTGAACAGTGAACAGTGAACAATGAACAGTGAACAGTGAACAATGAACAGTGAACAATGAACAGTGAACAATGAACAGTGAACAATGAACAATTAGTGATGGGCATTAGAAGGCGCGTATTATCTGCGCACGTCCCTAATTGTTCATTGTTCATTATTCATTGTCTCATTCTGCAAGGTATTCCCTCCTCCCCCTCGCCACCTTGAGCACAAGCGCCGCGTCTTCCGCGGCAAGGCGTCCTGCGGCGATATCGCCGAGGGAGGTCCAGATCTTTTCGAAATCCCCGATGAGGACGGTGCTCATGCCGTTGGTCTCGATCGTGATACCGTCGATCTGGCGCAGGGCGGCCAGGACCTCGATGACGGACTCGGGATAGGCGTCGCGGAAGGGGAAGTAGCTGAGTTCGAAGGTGCCGGTCATGGTCCAATATTAGGGATTCCCGCTGCGTTTTGCCGGCATAGCGGGCCTGAAGGCCTTATCTTTACGACAAACCATACAATCCGTTCCACCATGAAGAAAATGCTTTGGCTGTCCCTCGGGATGTGCTTGTGCCTGTCCCTGTCGGCGCAGACCTGGACATGGGAGACCACGCCGGTTGCAGGCGAGAACGCGGTTATCCGGATCGACGGGGTACCGCTCGACAAGGACCTGCATGTCACGTTCCACGGTTTTGACGGGATGAACCTCTTGTCAAAGGACGTGGGCCTGGTCGCCGGCACGGAGCCCGGTGTCCTGCGCGGGGCATTTGTCATCCACGATCACATGACCTGGGTGCGCGTCGTGCTCAAGGACAAGGATAACCAGGCGATCTCCTCCACAGAGACGATCGTGCCCAATGCCGGTGCGCCGCCGAAGACTGGTGAACTGGAAAAGGCTATCGCCGGCACGCTCTACGGTTCGCGTATCGGCATCGACCGCGATGATGCGGGCAACCTCGAGCGGTTCCGGTCCGCGATCGACGCGTATCCCGTATGGATCAATACGCCCGACGTGGTGCGGCTGTATTACAGCCTGGCCAAGCGCCAGAATGCGACGGCCGACCTCGACCGCATCAAGGCCTGGGTGAACCAGGTGGCGGCCAAGCCGTCCGACTACCTCGAGACGACCCTCGTGCAGGCGCACCTCGGGGCGAAGGACATGGGCGACTCGATCACGGCGGCGTCACTGCGCAAGGTGATCGACAAGCGTTTCCCGGCCTCCAGCCTCGCCCAGCAGGACATGCTGGCCAAATTCCGGATGACCCCGGACCTCGCCGGCCAGGTGGCCCTGCGGGAGCAATTCAAGAAGAAGTACCCCGTGACCAAGGATAGCAAGCCCCTGCTGGACCAAATGACCGGAACCATCGTGCAGGGCTATGCGGACCTGAAGGATTGGAAGAACGTCCAACTCTACGCCGGCCAGATCCTCGATCCTTTCGCCCGGGCCCAGGGCTTGAATGAGCATGCCTGGACCCTGTCCGGGGAGACGCTGGACAGCCCCGGGACGGAGCTGGAGATCGCCAGGGCTATGTCATCGGCCTCCCTGCAGGCCCTCGAGGATGCGAAGGCCGAGCCTGTGCCCGGCTTCACGAGCAGCGAATGGGCCGGGATCATGGACGGCTGGCGCGGCCAGTTGGGTGATACATACGCCCTGATCCGGTATAAGCAGGGTGCATACACGGAGGCGGCCGATTACCAGGCCTTTGCCGTCAAGCAGAACGAATACAGCGATGCCGACATGAATGAGCGGTATGTCGCCTATTTGGAAAAAGCCGGGCGCGCGAAAGAGCTCGAGGTCTTCATGGACGAGGCCATCACCAACGGGAAGGCGTCGCCGAAGATCCTCGAGATGCACAAGGCCCATTGGAGCGACCCGACGCGGCAGGCCGGGCTCTATGATCGGTACCTTGCCGCATTGGAAGCCCAGGCGCACCAGAAGATGGTCGACAAGATTCGCCAGGAATGGACCGACCAGGAGGCCAAGGGCTTCATGCTCACCGACCTCAACGGCCATATCGTCAACCTGAGCGATTATGCGGGGAAGACGGTCGTGCTCGATTTCTGGGCGACGTGGTGCGGGCCCTGCAAGGCCAGCTTCCCGGGCATGAAGATGGCGGTCGAACACTACAAGAGTGATCCGGGTGTTGTGTTCCTCTTCATCGATACGTGGGAGCAGGGCGAGGATGCGCCGCAGCGTGTGGCCTCCTTTATCCAGGACAACAATTATCCCTTCTACGTGCTGATGGACCGGGAGAACAAGGTCGTTGGCGACTATGGTGTCTCCGGTATCCCGACCAAGTTTATCGTCGGTCCCGACCAGCGGATCCATTTCATCTCCAAGGGCTTCGGCGGCAACAACTACGAATTGTTCGAGGAGTTGAAGGTCATGATCGAGATGGCGCGTAAGCCGGGGACGATGTTGGGTCGAAGCTGAGTTTTGTTATGGTGCGACCCTGTTTTTAGCGTCTCAGCGGGAAAGGGAAGGACAGGAGACATTCGCGTTTGCGTTTCTGCTCAAGCACATGCGAGTATTCAGGCCAGGAATGCCTGGACATGGTGAATACGTTATATCCCGCAATATTATGATTGAGCTCCGGAGGAGCGAAAGCTATTTAGCTGGGGTTGCGAGGATGAAATGCCCGATCCCGTCCTGCGGGATCGGCCGGGAATGTCATGCTCGTGTACCCAGGGCTAATGAGCTGTCGGGGCGCTGCCCCTTGTTTGTCTCACGATCACGCCTCTCGTGTTCGCAACGATACGTTACCTCCCGCAACGCGATTGAGCTCCGGAGGAGCGAAAGCTATT
>CAYMLN010000455.1:0-2797 GCA_964391045.1 uncultured Saprospiraceae bacterium | reverse complement strand
ACCCTAACGTCAAGACTGCTTGAGGCTCAAACCTCACCATTGTTGGTTGTTGCAGCCCTAAACCTTCTAAACCTTCTAAAACCGCTAAACACCCCATGTCAAACCCGTGAGGTGTTCATCAGGGTTGATCAGGTTTATGAGGTTGAAGCTCGCAGCATCAACTGTCTCGACTGTCTCGACTATCTCGACGTCTTATAATTTCCGATAGGTCGTTTATCAAGGTTTATCATGTTTATGGGATTAAGGCCTGTGCCCTAAACTGTCTCAACCGTCTAAACCGTCTCAACTACCCCTCGGGCAGGTCAAATCATTTCAGGAGGACAAGGCATTTGGACCAGGCCGATATCCCTGCGGGATTTGATAACTTGAACGCCCAATCTGAGCGAACGCATGGGCAAGGTCAATTCCACCACTCTAAAACGCGTGATGATGTCCGCCGTCATGGGCATGATCACGATCCTTGCCGTGCAGGCCCAGGATCTTCCGCATGCCATCACGCCGGCGGAACAGAAAGCATGGCCGGGGTATCTCGATTCCCTGTCGTCCTATCTTCGGAGCGTACCGGTCAAGCCGCCGTTCCCCGTGCGCACGGCGGCCGAGTGGGAGCCCGTGCAGGCGCTCGTGATCACCTGGACCGGCCAGCAGGCCATCCTGCGCGAGATCACGCGACATGCCGTCAAGGAATGCAAGGTGATCATCTTGACGAATACCCCGGATAACGTCAGCGCGCAGTTGACCAGCAACGGCATCCCGCTCGATAGCGTGATATTCCTGGAAGCGCCTTTCAACACGATCTGGGTGCGCGATTACGGCCCATGGACGGTCTACGACAATTCGGTCGACAGCCTGCGACTCATCGACTGGATCTACAACCGGCCCAGGCCCGCGGATGATGCGTCACCGCGCGCAGTGGCGGAACTCCTCGGCATTCCGATCCATGAAGCGATAGCTGAGCCAGACGACTGGGTGCACACCGGCGGCAATCACCTCACCGACGGCCAGGGAACCGCGTTTTCATCGATGTTAGTCTTCGAGGAGAACTCGGACAAGACGGAAGGTCGTATCGACAGCATCGCGCACGATTATCTCGGCGTCGACCGCTACATCAAGTTTCCCACACTGCCGTTTGACGGCATCCACCACCTCGACATGCACATGGCCGTGCTCGACGAGGAGACGATCCTCTTCGGCGAATACCCGGCCGGCATCGCCGACGGTCCGCAGATCGAATCAAACCTGCAATACCTCCTCGACGAATACCCCACGCCCTTCGGCAATCGATACAACATCGTCCGCATCCCGATGCCGCCCGACCAGAACGGCCGCTATCCCAACCAGGGCGGCAACTACCGGACGTATACCAACTCGATCTTCATCAACAAGACGATCCTCGTGCCGACCTATGAGGAACGGTACGACACGACGGCGCTCCGCATCTATCGCGAGAACCTCCCGGGCTATAATGTCGTCGGGATCAACTGCAACGCGATCATCCCGTCGCTGGGTGCATTGCATTGCATCACGAAGACTGTCGGCGTGCGTGACCCGCTCTGGATCAGCCATGCACGGCTGCGGGATGTGGCGGACACGGTCTTGACGTATCCGGTCATGGCCGAGATCCGGCATCGCACAGGCATTGCCTCTGCGACGTTGCACGTCAGGGCGAAAGGTGACACGATCTACACGGCGCTACCGATGTCGCTCGTCGATACGACAAACGCGATCTGGGCGGCGGACATGCAGGGGTTTCCGGCCGGCACGGACGTGCAGTATTACATCGAGGCTGTCGCGCAATCCGGGCGCACGCAGGTGCGACCGCTCCCGGCGCCGGACGGCTATTTCACGTTCAGGGTGCTCGGCGAGCCAGTCAACCAGCCGCCAACGGTCGTCATCACCTCGCCAGCCGACGGGGCGATCATGTCGTTTGCCGGCGAGCCGGTCACGATCACCTTCGAGGCGTCGGACCTCGACGGTCTCGTCGGCCAGGCCGTGTTGCGCATAGACGGCGATTCGGTGGCGATGACGGAGGCCTTACCGCACGTATTCACCTGGATGCCGGATGCCCCGGGAGCATATACCATCAGCATTACGGTGAAGGATGACGACGGCGCGGAAGCCTCCAGTGCGCCGGTCAATGTCATATTGGAAGAATCAACGGCCTTGCATGCCCCGAAAATCGGCTCGCTTGCGATCTATCCCAATCCGGCAGCGGACCACATTCTTGTGCGGACACAGGATGTATTATCAGAAGCAGCGGAGATACGCGTCTTCGACAGGTTGGGGCGGCATCAGCAAGTTCCCACAATGCGTGCAGCAGATGGTTGGATCATTGACGTAACCGAGCTCTCGCCGGGTGTCTACGGACTCCTGATAGACCTTGATGGCAGGCGATGGGGCGGGGCGTTTGCAAGAAAGTAAGATCTGCCAGGCGCAAGCTCGCCATGTCCTAATGGCGATTTATTGGATGTTCCGCAAACTCCTTCAGAGCGTCACCGTCATAACCGCTCAATGGCGAGCTATCCATTTCGGGACGTGACCCATAAATTCTGTGTCTCTGCGGGATATGTGACAGATTCTTGTCAGGCCAGGCCTATGATGACAGTCGAATGGGCTACGGGCAATTTCACCCCATTCACGAGGTCTCTAAGGAATGTTCTGCGAACTCCTTCACAACGTCGCCCTCATAACCGATCAAAGGAGTAAAATCCAATTTGGGACATGACCCATGAAGTCTGCGTCTCCGCGGGAAATGTGAAGGCTACTCGCCGGACTAAATCGATTATACTGGGAGGAGAGA
>CAYMLN010000454.1:0-2818 GCA_964391045.1 uncultured Saprospiraceae bacterium | reverse complement strand
GGACGTGGAGTTCAAGGACCTCGGCCTCCTTATTGTCGACGAAGAGCAAAAGTTCGGCGTGGCGGCCAAGGAGCGGTTGCGCAAGCTCAAGGTCAACGTCGACACGCTGACATTGACCGCAACCCCTATCCCGCGCACCCTGCAGTTCTCGCTCATGGCCGCGCGCGACCTGTCGATCATCCGCACGCCGCCGCCCAACCGCCAGCCGATCCATACGGAGCGACGGGTGTTCAGCGAGGAGCTGGTGCGTGACGCCATCTATTACGAGGTGAACCGGGGCGGGCAGGTCTTTTTCGTCCACAACCGGGTCAAGTCCCTGCCGGAGGTTACCGAGCTTATCAAGCGCATCTGCCCAGACATCGACGTCGTCATGGCTCACGGCCAGATGGATGCGGAGCGACTCGAGGAGACCTTGCTCGAGTTTATCGAGCGCAAGCATGACGTGCTCGTCTGCACCAATATCATCGAGACCGGCCTGGACATCCCGAACGCCAATACCATCATCATCCATCATGCCAATCAATTCGGCCTGAGCGACCTCCACCAATTGCGGGGCCGCGTCGGGCGATCCAATCGAAAGGCATTCTGCTACCTGTTCGCGCCACCGCTCAGCGCGCTGACCCATGACGCGCGCAAGCGGCTGCAGACCATCGAGGAGTTTTCCGACCTCGGCAGCGGCTTCGAGATCGCCATGCGCGACCTCGACATCCGCGGTGCGGGCAACCTGCTCGGGGCGGAACAAAGTGGCTTCATCTCCGACATCGGCTACGAGACCTACCAGAAGATCCTTGAGGAGGCTGTGCAGGAACTCAAGGAACAAGATTTCAAGGATCTTTTCCGCGAGCAACTCGAGCGGGAGCAGAAATACGTCCAGGATGTCCAGATCGACACGGACACCGAGATGCATATTCCCGACGAGTATGTTTCCAGTATCGAGGAGCGCCTGCGACTCTATACAGAACTCGACCAACTCGAAAGCGAGACCGATATCGAGCGGTTTACCGTCGCGTTGGTGGACCGTTTCGGGGCCATGCCGGCGGCCGTGGAGGAGCTGTTCGACGGTCTCCGGCTAAGATGGATCGCGAAGGCGCTCGGGTTCGACCGCATCACACTCAAGGCGGGCACGTTGCGCTGCTATTTCCACAAGAACGCCCAATCGGCCTATTACGAGAGCCCGCTCTTTGACCGCCTGGTCCGGCATTTGAGTGGCAATGGCAAAGTTTTGGGCGTCCAACTCAAACAAACCCAGGCCCGTTTGTTGTTGATCAAGGAGAAAGTCCACACCTTGCGCAAGGCCCGGGAATTCCTGGTCTTGCTCCAGGACCAGACCCGAAACGAAACCACCTGACCCGCATGCATTCCGCAGAACCGCTGTTCACCAACCCACCCGTCATCCTGTCCGATCTTCCGACAGTTGATGACCTTGACCTGACCCCGCTGGATCCGGATTACCGGAAGGTCAGGGTGATCGGCTCGGCGTTGTTTGCCGTTTTCTTCGTGGTCGCTGCCTGGGCGGTGACGCTATTGCGTCCGGAGATCCGGCCGGCCGGGTATTTTGTCTCCGTGGCCCTGACGATGGGAGCGATCTGGATCGTGTACTATCAGGCGTTCTCGTTTCGCTACATGGGTTATGCGATGCGCGAGCGGGACATCACGTTCAAGGAGGGTTGGCTGTGGCGCACGACGGCAACGGTGCCGTTCAACCGCGTGCAGCACTGTGACATCCGGCAGGGCCTGATCGAACGGCGGTTCGGCCTCGCCCGGCTGACGATCTACACGGCCGGCGGGGAAAGTTCGGACATCGAGATCCCCGGTCTCCGTCACGAGCATGCGGAGCAATTGAAAACCTACATCCTCAAGGGTACCGAACAAGCCGTCGAGCAGGAATGAGCACGGTACCGGACATTTTTCTCACGCCGCGCCGGCAGTCGCCGAAAGCCGTGGTCCTCATCCTGATGAAGTATGCGCGGATCCTGATCCGGCAGCTGTGGCCTGTGCTGCTCGTCATCCTCATCAATCCGAAGAGCGGACGCGGGCTGATCATCACCTCGATCGCCCTCGCGGTCCTGGTCCTGTCCCTGATCTATTCCCTGATCGCGTACACGCGGTACTACTTCTTCATCCAGGACAACGAGCTGTGCGTCCGGTCGGGCGTGTTCCGGAAGAAGATCATCAATGTCCCGTTTGACCGCATCCAGTCGGTCGACTTCAAGCGCAATATCGTCCATCAGTTTCTCAACGTCGTTGCTGTTAATATTGACACCGCGGGATCTAAGGGGAGCGAACTCGAACTCGACGCTATCTCCATCGAGGAGGCCGAAGCCTTGCGGGATACGATCTTGGCTTACAAGCGTGGGCAGCGCATCGATCCGGCCCTGGTGGGTGACGAGGAACTTGCCGTGCCGGGAATCCCCGAGCCGGTCGAGCCGCCGCAGCTCATCATGGCGCTGTCGGCCACCGACCTGATCAAGGTTGGGATCAGTGAGAACCACCTGCGCACGGCAGCGATCATCTTCGCCTTCTTCATCGGCCTCGCCGACGATCTCGACCAGCTTATCGGATGGGATGTCTACGACGAACTGGAGCAGACGACCACGGCGATCAAGCTCTTCGGCATCCTGGCGGCGTTAATGGCGATTCCCTTCTTCATCGGGGTCTCGTTCTTCATTACCCTCCTTCGCACAGTCGTCAAGTATTACGGATTGAAGTTCTGGCGCGAGGGCAAGCGCAGGGACATCGAGGATGATCCGGCCGATGTATGTGCAGGAGATCGGCACGTATCTGGGCGAAACAGAGAAGCGCGATCTTGCTCGCGCGT
>CAYMLN010000453.1:0-2821 GCA_964391045.1 uncultured Saprospiraceae bacterium | reverse complement strand
GGCAAGAGCCTGATAGGCCAGGTGGCCATGATGCTCGAAGCGGGCGCCGTACGCGGCATCAATGGTTTGCCCGTGGTGCGCGACGGTCGCGTCGAGAGCGGCCGCGCGGTATTCTCGGGCAAGGCTTCGGCTGTCTGCACCATCAACACGCAGGTCGCGGTCATGAGCGTTGCCGGCAATACCCTCAAGCCGGAAGCCAATGGCGCTGAAGTGAGCGTGACCCCGCTCACCGTCGAGATTCCTGCCGGCCGGACCAGGGTCGTCAACGTAAGCCGGAGCGTCGGGATCGTCCCGCTCCCTGAGGCCGAGATCGTCGTTTCCGCCGGACGCGGGATGAAGGATCCGGGCAACTGGGGTATCGTCGAGGAGCTGGCTTCGGAGCTCGGCGCCACGACGGCGTGCTCGCGGCCGGTGGCCGACAGCGGCTGGCGCCCGCACCATGAGCATGTCGGCCAGACGGGCATTGCCATCCGGCCCAACCTGTATATCGCCATCGGTATCTCCGGGGCGATCCAGCACCTGGCCGGCGTCAACAGCAGCAAGGTCATCGTGGTCATCAACAAGGATCCCGAGGCGCCCTTCTTCAAGGCCGCCGATTACGGGGTTGTGGGCGATCTCTTCGAGGTCGTGCCGCGCCTTACGGCGGCTGTGCGGCAATACAAGGCCGCCCATGGATGATGATTGTATTATAATTTTATTTAATATGAACTCTTCCGCCGGCGCGGGCATTAATTAGGTAACTTTCGAAAGGCAAACCCGACGTGGACAAGATCGAGCTCTATATCGTCACCCTGACCCACAGCGTCACGCAGTCGAGCAATTACGCCGTGGTCATGGGCGAGGTAGAGGGCAACCGCCGGTTGCCGATCGTCATCGGAGGCTTCGAGGCCCAGGCGATCGCGGTCGCCATGGAGCATATGACACCTTCCCGGCCGCTGACCCACGACCTGCTCAAGAACGTCCTTGACACCTTTGATATCGAGGTGACCGAGATCGTGATCTCGGATCTCATCGAAGGGGTCTTCCATGCCAAGATCGTCTGCAACCAGCACGGCCGCGAGTTCGAGATCGACTCCCGGACTTCCGATGCCCTGGCCCTGGCGGTCCGGTTCTCCTGCCCCATAGACACCATCCAATCCATCCGGGTGGCCGCCGGTGGCCGCATTCACCACCCCGACCCCGCCGAGCCCGAGCCGTCCAAGGATACCGAGCGTCCCCGCCGTCGCCGGCGCGGCTATGCCGAATACTCACTCGACGACCTCAACGCCATGCTCGAGAAGGTGATCGGCGAGGAAGACTATGAGAAGGCCGCCAAGATCCGCGACGAGATCAAGCGGCGCATGGAGTCGGGGGAGCAATAATCCCTGGCAGGGGGTGGATGCCTTTATGGGGCTCACTGCATTGCAGGTATTCTTCGTGTGGGTGAAGGTTGTTTAGACGGTTGAGGCAGTCGAGACAGTTGAGAAGGTTTTGGGTAGCAAGATGACGGACGGTTGTCACTCAAGGCGAATGGTCTATCTGCGGTCTTGGTGTTGACGATTTCCAGGGTTATTGCTTGCCGGTGCTTTATACGGAGAGCCCAGTGCATGGGTTTGCCGCGAAAAATCTGTGGGAACCCAGACCGGCATCATCGCCGAGCCTGCCGGGGTCGCATACGATGCCCATGCAAAATAAAAAAAATAAATTATTATATTTGCCGGATCAAATCGAGTTCGGGCACGATATGCTGGCCGGCCAGGCTGCGGTCATGCATGCCGGCGTGGATCATTCTTTGCCTGGCGACCTGCATGCCCAAGGCCTCCGGGCAGGTGATGAAGGACATCGGCGACCTGGTGAACACCCGGGACATCAACGCCGTGGCCGAACCGGAATTGGGCAAGTTGTACCTTCCGCTCCTGCCGATCATCAGTTATGCGCCGGCCAACGGATTCATGCTCGGCGTAGGCATCGCCCCGGGGATCCTGCTCGACAGCGCACAGCACACGCGCGTGTCATCCGGTCTCGCCAATATCCAGGTGACGTCCAAGCGGCAGCTCAACCTCAACTTCAGGCACAACATCTACCTGCCGCATGACAAGCTGATCCTCCAGGGAGATTGGCGATTGCTGTTCTTCTCGCAGGCGACATACGGGTTGGGCATCATGTCCCTGCCCGGGGCGTTCTCGCTCAACGGCGCGCCGGTGGAGGAAGAGACCGGGGCGCAGCCGATGCGGTTCACCTACCTGCGCCTTCACGAGACGGCCTTTTTTCGCCTCGCCGGCGATCTTTACGGAGGTGTCGGGTGGGCCATGGATGCCCATTCGGACATCGAGGATGAACGGCTCGACCTGGCCGATCCGCCTTTCTATACCTCCCACTACATCTATAGCGAGATCAGCGGCTTCCCGCTTGACCGCTATTCCGCCAACGGCATGGTCTTTAGGTTGCTCTATGACAGCCGGGATATCGCCATCAATGCCCGCCAGGGCGTTTATGTGGACGCCGGCTTCCGCATCAATCCGACCTGGCTCGGCAGCACCCGGGGCAGCAGTCAATTCCTGGTCGAGTTTCGGAATTACCATGTGCTGGGCAAAGGAACAGATCGGATCGGGCTGTGGATGATCGGTCAGTTCCGGGCCTCGGGGAAGCTGCCTTACCTGGCCTTGCCGTCGATCGGGTGGGATACGTACAACCGGTCCGGGCGCGGGTATGTCCAGGGTCGCTTCCGGGGCGAGAATCTCGCATACGCCGAGCTGGAGTACAGGTTTAGCCTGCTCCGAAGCGATCTCGTGGGGGGTGTCCTCTTCCTCAATGCGACGTCCGTCGACAATCGGTACGCCGG
>CAYMLN010000452.1:0-2828 GCA_964391045.1 uncultured Saprospiraceae bacterium | reverse complement strand
GATGATGGTCAGCGCGATCATCGTGACCATGAGGCTCGCGGAGGCATACCAGGCGAACAGCGTGCTGTACCAATGGGCATCGACGGACATCACCCACTGCCAGATCATGGCTGCGCTGGTAAAGCCGATGATCGGGAGCGCGGCCGCGCCGTAGACGCGGAGCTTGCGGGCGTGCGTGAAATCGGCATTGCCGTTAGTGTCCTCATCGACGGAAATCGACCGGATGCGAAGGGCCAGGAAGATCCAGGCGCCCATGATGATGAGGCCGCCGAACGTATACCAGCCCTTATTGAGGAAGCTGCTCTTTCCCTTCAGGATCTTGTCGGACTCCACCGAGGCCTGGTCGGCCCAGTGGTAGAGGTGGTGCCAGCCGCCCCAGATCCCGATGGCGATGATGAGCATCAGGACGGCGCCGACGATGAGGAACAGGGAATAGGCCTCCCAAACGCGCTTGAAGAGCGTGTGCCAGCCGGACCACGCCGTGATCTTGGCCGCGATCAGGAACAGGGCCATGAGGGCCACCCCGGTAAAGAAGACCGAGTTGTGCAACACATTCGACCAAAACCGGGTATGGTGATGGTCATCCCCCAGGTAGGTGATCACCATCGAGATGACGCCGATGAGCATCATCCCCCCGAACAAGGTCTTTTGTCTGGAATCGAACGTAAACTGGTTCATGTTACTGTTGCTGTTCGGTCAGGATTAGTGTTTGTTGGTTTCGTGCGCACCCTCGCCATGTCCGGCGGCGGTCGTATCGGCCGCGACAGGAGCCGGGGCAGGCGCATTCTGCTTCAGGATGGCCTCCAGCGCGCTGGCGGTCATGGCCTCGCTGTTGAAGGTATTGGCCGTCGGGGAATACGCGAGCTTCTTTGCCGTGGCCTGGAGCGAGCGGATGTAGTGGATCACCTGCCAGCGCTCCTCGTAGCTGAGCTTGTCGGGATAGCCGCCCATGACGTTTTTCCCGTACATGATGCCATGATAAAAACGGCCCACCGTCGAGTTGACGAAGGTGTCAAGCAGGAAGTTGGCCGGTGCTGCGGGGTAAACGCCGGCGGTGATACCCTTTGCGGGGTCGGCTTCACGAACCAGGTAACCAAGGCCGTCGCCTTTCTCTCCATGGCAGATACCGCAGTAGATGTTGTAGAGTTCCTTGCCGCGGGCGAGGCCGTCTTCGGTGATCGGGAACGGGTTCCTGGTGATCTCGCGGGTGGCGCGGATGCGCTCCTCCTCGGTATCGCCGTAGTAGTAGGGCACGTGACCGTTGGGTGTGTAGGCAAACGTCCCCGGTGCCTCGCCGGTGAACCGGGCCATGGCAGCTACGCGGGCGGCTTCGTCCGGCGCATAGGCGACGGCGATCTGGCCGCGCGCCACCGTACCGGCGACCGTATTGCGCGGAGAGGCGTAGTGCTTGTAATCCTCCTTCGTACCCCAACGATTGAAGCTGTAATAGTCGTACAGGTTCGCCTCGTAGGCCGTGGAATGGACCATGTCCGGCATGAATTCATGTCCGCGGCGGTTGCCCTCGGCGGGCGAACAGGCCACGGCGTAGAGCAGCGTGCTGAAAAGCGCTAGGCGTAATGCGGTCCTCATGATCAGATGGTCTTCGTTTCTACCAGGCTGGCCCCGGTGGTTTGGAAAAATTGGCGGAGCCGGTCCACGTCATGGCCCGACATGCCGTCGGTCCGGAAGGCAAGGCAGAACTTGTCGTCGGTAATGCTCGGATGCAGGATGGGATTCTGGATCCCGGGACCCAGGCCGTTGACCACGTAGAAGGTGACGACCATGCCGATGGCGGCAAACAGGACCGTCAACTCGAACGTGATCGGCACGAAGGACAGGATGGGCCAGTACGGCTTGCCGCCGAAGATGTTCGGCCAGTCCCGCGCCATGATCCAGGTCATGCCGAGGAAGGCAGTCAGGGTGCCCGTCAGGCCGTAGACGAAACCGGCGACATGCAGCCGGGACTCGGAGAGCCCGAGCAGCGGGTCGAGCCCGTGTACGGGGAACGGCGTGAAGACGTCCATGATCTCGTGGTGGTCGGCATTGGCCTTGCGGACGGCAGACTTCAAGTCTTCCTCGTCGTCGTACAATCCGAAAATGATGTTTTTCTCGCTATGGTTCATGATCGTCGGAGATCCTGTGATGCGTTGTGGATGCTGGTTTCGATTAGTGATGGTGACCGTGTCCGTGGTCGTCGTCGTGATGGCCGGCTGTCGCCAGTTCGGTCGTTCCCTGCTCGATCTGCCGGAACGTCGTCTGGGCGTTGGTCTTGACATACTGGTCGCCGGAGCTCTTGAGGATGTGCTTGATCTCGGCGATCGCGACCACCGGGGCCACGCGGACGAAGATGAGATACATCGTAAAGAAGATGCCGAGCGTGCCCACGAAGATGCCGACCTCGACGATCGACGGGACGTAGAAGCTCCAGGACGACGGCAGGTAGTCGCGGGCGAGCGTGGTCGCGATGATGACGAAGCGCTCGAACCACATGCCGATGTTGACGAAGATGGACATGAAGAACGTGACCGTCACGTTGCGGCGCAGCTTCTGCGACCAGAACAACTGCGGCGAGATCACGTTGCACGTCATCATCCCGAAGTACGACCACCAGTACGGGCCCAGCGCGCGGTTGAAGAACGCGAACTGCTCATAGACGTAGCCCGAGTACCAGGCGATGAACAACTCCGTGAGGTACGCCACCCCGACGATCGTGCCCGTGACCAGGATGACCTTGTTCATGGACTCGATGTGGCCGATGGTGATGTACTCCTGCAGGTTGAGGACCTTGCGCGTGATCACCATCAGCGTCTGCACCATCGCGAAGCCGG
>CAYMLN010000451.1:1278-2846 GCA_964391045.1 uncultured Saprospiraceae bacterium | reverse complement strand
CGGCAACCGGGGCATCTATCACAAGGGTTGGGTGGCCTTCACCCGGCATTCGATTCCCTGGGTGCTCACGCAGAATCCACCGCTGAGCGATGACGTCTGGGAGCTCTACAATGTCGACAAGGATTTCAGCCAGGCGGAGAATCTGGCCAAGGCGAATCCGTCGAAGCTCAAGGAACTCCAGATGCTTTTTGAGCAGGAGGCCATCCGCAACCACGTCTATCCGATCGACGATCGTCGCTCCGAACGTTTTGATGCAGGCATCGCCGGCCGCCCGGACCTCATGGGCGACCGCACCTCCCTGACATTATATGATGGGATGGTGGGCCTCATGGAGAATGCCTTCATCAACATCAAGAACCGCAGCTATACGATCACGGCAGAGATCGAGGTCAAGGACAATTCGAACGGCGTGATCATCTCGCAGGCGGGTCGCTTTGGCGGTTGGTCGCTGTATATAAAGGACGGTATCCCCTCCCACGAGTACAATTACTTCGGCCTTGAGCGCACGAAAATTGTATCCCCCACCAAACTGTCGGCCGGGAAGCACACGGTAGCGTATGCCTTCGTCGCGGATTCGGCAAATCCCGGCACGGGTGGCAAGGCCACACTGTCCGTTGATGGCAGGAAGCTGGCTGAGGGGTACATCCCGAAGACCCAGCCGTATGCCTATTCCGCCGACGAAGGCGTGGATGTCGGGACGGACAATGAGACCAATGTGTCCAACGACTACAAGGAAGGAGATAACCGGTTTTCCGGACAGATCAAAAAGGTTACCGTGTCGATCAAGTAAAGAATTTGCCGGCTGACGGGTAACATTTTGCCCGCTGGAAACACTTACAAACGGGGCATCCCATCGAGGGGGTGTCCCGTTTGCTTTTGTCATCCAAATCACCCGTCATGCAACTCAAACATTTCCAAACACGCCTGGCCCCGGAGCACCTCGAGCACGACCAGGCCATGCTCAACCACTTTCTCGAATCGGTCCACGTCCGGAAGACCTCCACGCAATTTGTCCCCGGCGAGACCGACTTCTGGTCCATCCTCGTTTTTTACGAGACCAACGAGAACGGGCATGCCGTGCGGCAGAAGGCCGTGGCCCTGACCGAGAGCGACCTGTCCGACGATGACCGGCAATTGCTCGCCGCCCTGAAGACCTGGCGACGCGACCAGGCCGTGGCGCAGAATGTGCCGGAGTATCTCATCTGTCCCAACAGCGCGTTGATCGGCGTCGCCAAGATCAGGCCGCAGACGCCCGGCGACCTCTCCGCCGTCAAGGGCTTTGGGGAGACCAAAGTAGCCCGCTACGGGGGCGACATCATCGCCGTGGTCAATGCCTTTGGCCCCGCGCTCGCGGAATGACAAGGCCTAAATGAAAAAGCCCGCGTCGCGGGGACAGCGGGCTTTCAAACGTAGAAGGGTTATTCGGATCAGCCGTTGTTGCGGCATTCTAACTTGATCGCCTGTAGTTCTTCGGCCGAGTTGACCACCACTTGTGTGCCGTCGCGGAGTTCGACCGTGAGCGGGAACACGAAGACCGGGTGCGGGCGGACATCGGGATTCGCCAGGTG
>CAYMLN010000451.1:0-1268 GCA_964391045.1 uncultured Saprospiraceae bacterium | reverse complement strand
GTTCGAGCGGATTGTTGACCGTCACCTGGATGCCGTCCGGAAACTCGATCGTGAAGGGGAACACCGGCTTGAAGCAGGCGCGCGGGCGGTGACCGTGATGGTTGCCCATGCCCGGCCCTCCGGGACCGCCCTGCCCGGCGCAAGCCTGGCGCAGTTCGAGCAGTTGCTCAGGCGTCTCGACCGTGATGATCTCACCCGCTGCGTTGATCACGTCGAAGGGCATCTGGATCGTGGGCCGGTTGGCCGGACGTGGCCGCGTCGGGGGATTCTCCAGGTACCAGGTGCGGATCGCATCGCGCATCTCGTCGTTGCTGTTGACCACGACAGTCGTGCCGTCAGCAAATTCCAGTGTAACGGGGAATACGAGTTCATAGCAGCCGAGCGTGCCGACGCTGCATTCCCCTTCGATCTGGTAGGTGGCCTGCTGGACGAAGTTTTCCACGTCCGTGGCCTGGTCCGCCTTGTCGCAGGACGTAACCATTCCGACCAAGACCATCAGCGCAAAAGCGCCGAACAGTTTCAAAAGCGTTGTTTTCATGACAGGATTATTTGCGTGTGAAGAATTAAGTGTCGCGTTCACATGGAAGAAGCCTGAACCGTTCACTTGTACTCACGCCCGTAAATTATTTTTCATTTTAAACCTTCCGTCCACCGCCATGTCTGATCTTCACCCTAAAGTTACGGCGCCGGACAACACGGGACATGGACGAACAGGCCCTTTGGCACAGCCTCCGCAACGGAGAGATGGACGGGTTGAAGGCCCTGTACGACCTGCATGCCCCCCGCCTGTACACCTACGGCATGACGCTCATTCGCCGCGAGGACAAGGTCCGTGACGCCATCAATGACCTGTTCCTCTATTTGTGGCAACAACGCGAAAAGCTGGCGGTCCCGCAATCCGGCAAGGCCTACCTGATGGTGTCCCTGCGCCGCCGGCTGTTCGACAAGCGGGTCGGCGACCTGGACCAGGCCGTCCCCGTCGAGGACACGGACGCCGAATCGACCATGGCGTCCCCCGATGCCGAGCGGGACTGGATCCTGCAGGAGGACGAAGCCCTGCGTAGTGAGCACCTGGCTGGCGCGATGGCCCGGCTCAGCGACCGGCAGCGGGAGATCCTGCACATGAAGTATTTTGAGCAGATGGACTACGACGCCATCGGCGCCGTCATGGACCTCAATTACCAGTCGGCCCGGAACCTCGTCAACCGGGCGCTGAACGCCCTCCGGCGGGAAATGACCGGGCTGGGGGTGGGGGTGTTGATTTTGTG
>CAYMLN010000450.1:0-2856 GCA_964391045.1 uncultured Saprospiraceae bacterium | reverse complement strand
CGTTTGTACGGCCTTCAACGCCGACTTCGACGGTGACCAGATGGCCGTGCACGTGCCGCTCGGCCAGGCAGCTATCCTGGAGGCGCAGCTGCTCATGCTCGCCTCGCACAACATGCTCAACCCGCAGGACGGCTCGCCGGTCACCCTGCCGTCGCAGGACATGGTCCTCGGGCTCTACTACCTGACCAAGGAGTTGCGCTCGGAGAACGGCAACAAGGTGGTGGGCGAAGGCCGGACCTTCTACAGCGCCGAAGAGGTCGTGATCGCCCACAATGAAGGCAAGCTCGACCTGCATGCCATGATCCGCGTGCGCGTCAACACGGAAGACGAGCAGGGCAAGATGGTCAAGCGGATCATCGAGACCACCGCCGGCCGCGTGCTCTTCAACGCCGTGGTCCCCGAGACCGTGCCGTTTATCAACACGCTCCTGACCAAGAAGAACCTGCGGAAGGTCATCGGCGACATCCTGACGCGGACCAACTTCCCGCGCACGGCCCAGTTCCTCGACGACATCAAGGACCTCGGCTTCTTCTGGGCCTTCCGGGCCGGCCTCTCCTTCAAGCTGGGTGACCTGATCACCCCGTCGATCAAGGAGAAGACGCTGCAGGAAGCGCAGGAGGACGTCGACGAGGTGAATTCCAACTACAACATGGGCCTGATCACCGAGAACGAGCGGTACAACCAGACCATCGACAAGTGGACATACGCGGACAATAAGATCACCGAGAGCCTGATGCGCGAGCTCGCGACGCACAACCAGGGTTTCAACTCCGTGTACATGATGCTCGACTCCGGCGCACGGGGTTCGCGCAACCAGATCAAGCAGCTCTGCGGGCTGCGGGGCCTCATGGCCAAGCCGCGGAAATCCGGTGACACGGGTCGCGCGGTCATCGAGAACCCGATCCTGTCCAACTTCCTCCAGGGGCTGTCCGTACAGGAATACTTCATCTCCACGCACGGTGCCCGTAAGGGTCTTGCGGATACGGCCCTCAAGACGGCCGACGCCGGTTACCTGACGCGCCGTCTCGTCGACGTCGCCCAGGACGTGGTCATCAACGAGGAGGACTGCGAGACGCTGCGCGGCATCGAGACGCTGGCGCTCAAGGACAACGAGAAAGTGATCGAGAGTCTGGCATCCCGCATCCAGGGCCGCTATTCGCTGCACGATATCGTGCACCCGGTCACGGATGAACTGATCCTCGGCTCCGGGGAATACATCTCCGAAACCATCGCCGCGCGCATCGAGGACATCGGTATCGAACGGGTCACCATCCGTTCGGTCCTGACGTGCGAGGCCCGCCGCGGCTGTTGCGCCAAGTGCTACGGCAAGAACCTGGCTACGGGCCGTATCGCCGAGAAGGGCGACGCCGTGGGCATCATCTCTGCCCAGAGCATCGGCGAACCGGGGACACAGCTCACGCTGCGGACCTTCCACGTGGGCGGTATCGCATCGCTCTCCAAGAAGGAGTCTGAACTCGTCTCCAAGTTTGACGGCGTACTCGAATTCGATGACGTACGCACGGTGTTTTACGAGGACGAGGATGGCAAGCAGGAGGTCGTGATCTCCCGCTCGGGCGAAGTCAAGATCACCGATCCCAACGACGGCCGCGTCTATGTGACGCACCACATCCCGTACGGCTCGAAGATCATGGTGAAGGACAAGCAGGCCATCAAGCGCGGCGAGATGATCTGCCACTGGGACATCTTCAACGCGGTCATCATCTCCGAGTTCTCCGGCATCGCACGCTTTGACGCGATCGAGGAAGGCGTCACGTTCCGGACGGAGCGCGACGACCAGACGGGCTACGAGGAGAAGGTGATCATCGAGTCCAAGAACAAGAAGAAGATCCCGATGATCAGCATCGTCTCCAAGGACGGGGAGGAACTCCGCAGCTACTCGCTGCCGGTAGGCGCCTACCTGTCCATCTCGGACGGCGACGCCATCAAGTCGGGTAAAGTCATCGTCAAGATCCCGCGCAAGACCAGCCAGATCCAAGACATCACGGGCGGCCTGCCGCGCGTGACAGAATTGTTCGAGGCACGCAACCCGTCCAACCCGGCGGTGGTCTCCGAGATCGACGGCGTCATCCGCTTCGGCTCGATCAAGCGGGGCAACCGCGAGGTCTATGTCGTCGACGAGAAGACCGAGCAGAGCCGCAAGTACCTCATCGGCCTGTCCAAGCACATGCTGGTCCAGGAGGGCGACTTCGTCCGGGCGGGCATGGCCCTGTCCGACGGCTCGATCGCACCGACCGACATCCTCGCGATCAAGGGTCCCTTCGCCGTGCAGTCGTATCTCGTCAATGGCATCCAGGAGGTGTACCGTTCCCAGGGTATCGCGATCAACGACAAGCACATTGAGGTCATCGTCCGCCAGATGATGCGCCGCGTGCTGATCATGGATCCCGGAGACACGATTTTCCTCCAGGGCGAGTCCGTCGACCGGCACGACTTCTTCGAGGAGAACGACCGGATCTTCGACCGCAAGGTCATCACGGATCCGGGCGATTCGAAGAAATACAACGCCGGCAGCGTCGTCTCGCTGCGCCAGATCCGCGAGGAGAATTCGTATCTCAAGCGCAACGACCTCAAGACGATGGAGCACCGCGACGCGATCGCGGCCACGTCGAGCCCGATGCTGCAGGGGATCACGCGGTCCTCGCTGGGCACGAAGAGCTGGATCTCCGCCGCCTCCTTCCAGGAGACGACAAAGGTGCTCTCCTCCGCTGCCATCGCCGCCAAGCGCGACGACCTCAGCGGCCTGAAGGAGAACGTCATCGTCGGCCGGCTGATCCCGGCCGGTACCGGTCTCAAGGACTACGAGTCGATGATCGTAAAGGTGACCGGAGGCGAGGA
>CAYMLN010000449.1:0-2856 GCA_964391045.1 uncultured Saprospiraceae bacterium | reverse complement strand
CCTGGTACCGCTGCGCCAGGCACCCGGCGGCAATCAACACACGGCAAGAGCCGGTCTTCTTGAGGCGCCCGTGCTCGTTGATGCTGTTGATAGATTCATGCTTGGCTTCCTCTATAAACCCGCAGGTATTGATGATGACGACCGGTGCATCCTCCTCCGTCTCGTGACCGACCTCGAATTGGTTGGCCTCGAGCTGGGTCTTGATGACCTCGGAGTCGACGATATTTTTACTGCAGCCCAAGGTGATGAGTTTCACCCGGTGCGGATGCAATGTCCTGGTGCGCAACGGAAAACGGATGATGAATTCGGGGGCAAATATACCGGAAAGCCGCGACCATCCCGGCCCGTCTTTCGGCCTGGTCCAACATCTGGCAAGGCCTTTGCGTTCGTGTGTGCATGCGAATCGCCTTTCTTTTTCTGATGCTGGCCCTGCTCCCCGGCATCGCAGGCGCCCAGTGGAGCGTCAGGGCCGGCTACATGGCCGGACAATCCGACATGCTGGATGATCTTTTCATCCGGCAATCAGGCCCCTACGGGATGCTCGAATACGGATTCCGGCTGAAGGAGAAACGGGTCGAATTTCACCCCGGCGTCGGATATCGCCTGGCCCCCGGTGCGGAAAATCCCGAAGGGCGGCTGAATGCCTTCCTGATCGATTTTGCCGTGGCTGTTTACCCCTTCGATTTCGGTGGGGACTGCAATTGTCCCACCTTCTCCAAGGACGGGGAGACCTTCAAGAAAGGGTTTTTCCTCGCCATCACCCCCGGCCTGGCCCTGCAGCAATTCAAGCGCACGGCCAACCTGCCGGGAATTCCTGAACCCACGACGTCGACCGACGATCAGCCCTCCGCGACCCTCGGGCTATCGGCCGGCCTCGATCTCGGCCTGTCTGATCGATGGACATTGACGCCGCTGGTCAGCTACACCCGCTATTTCTCCACCACGTTTGACACGGAAGGCGTGGATATGACGCCCTGGACGCTGACCGACCAGGGCTACTTCGGTTTCGGCGTACGACTGACGCATCATTCCGATGACCGGCGGCGCCGTTCCCGGCGGTAGCATTCCCACAATACGATCCCGGCCGCCGTCGCCACGTTAAGGGAGTGCTTGGTTCCGCCCTGGGGGATCTCGATACTGAATGCACAGCGTGCCAGGACCGCCGGGTCCACGCCGCGCAGTTCGTTCCCGAAAATCAGCGCCAGGGGCATGAGGGACGGTAGTTCGATCTCATCGAGCGAACGCGAGGCTGTCGTCTGTTCCACCGGCACGCAGGTATACCCTTCTGTCACCAGGGCCTCCAGGGCTGTCAATGTATCCGCAAAAGACCGCCATGCCACCGATTCCGTCGCGCCCAGCGCCGTCTTGAGGATCTCCGGATGCGGCGGCCTGGCCGTATAGCCGCAGAGTACGACTTCCTGCACCGTGAAGGCATCGCAGGTGCGAAAGACGGATCCGACATTGAGGCCGGACCGGATGTTGTCCAGCACGACCACGACCGGCAACTTCTCGCGCTGCGCATAGGCCTCGCGGTCGGGGCGCCCGAGCGCGTCAGGGGTCAGGGGTTTCATCGGCTCTTCCTGCATGGGGGCAATTTAGCAAAGCAAGGGGCATATCGTACTTTTAACGCCGCCGATGAAACGCGCGATCCGCGAACACGCCCCCTTCCTGCTTACCGCCCTGATGCTTTACGGGGCGGCACTGATCTACCAGGGGTATACGTACGGCACCGGCGACCAGTCGCAGATCATGCCCGTGCTGCTCGCGCAGGACCAGCCCGGACTATACCCGCATGACCACTATGTCCAGGCCTATCTCAACGCCGGCGTCAACGAGCGCACGATCTTCCACTTCCTTTGGCGGTATCTTGGCTATGGCAATCCCTGGATCACCTTCATCCTGCATGCAACCGCCAGTATCGGGCTTCTCCTCGCGTGGCTTCGCATCTGTGACTTGTTCCTGCAGCGTTCATTCTATCGCGCGCTCGTCGCGGGAACGATCGTGACCCTTGCCGTACATGTTTCCCTGGGGGGAAATGAATTGTACTACAACTCGTTTATCCCGAGCCTGGCCGCCAAGGCACTCGCCTCCTGGGGACTGTATTACTGGCTGCGCAGCCGGTTTACCTTGTGGGGCGTCCTGCTCCTCATCGCCGGATTGCTGCAGCCGCTGGTCGGGCTGCAAATCTTTGTCGTGACCCTGGTCGCCGAACTTATCAGCACGTTTCGCCGAAAGGCGTGGGCGTCCTTTCCGTGGAGACCTGCCGCCGTATATATCGTGGTGACGGCGCCCTGGATCCTGTTGCTGGCGCTGGGCAACGGCGCTGGCGGGGATAACCGGACGTTCATGGAGATCATGGAGTTCCGCCTGAGCCATCATTTTTTTCCGGGCACCTGGCCCTTGGCGGCGTTTGTCCTGACGGCCATCCTCGCGGCCTGGGCGATCACCGCGTTTCCCGACAAGCTCAAATATTTCCTGGTTGCGATCGTCACCGGCTGTATCTTCTACGTAATCCTGCTGACGAAGTTTGAGCATCCCGTTGTCCTCTACACGCAATGGTTCAAGACGACGATCTGGCTCGAGGCGTTCGGCCTGATCGCGATCGCGCGGTCGGCGGAACGGCTGACGTATTACTATAAGTTTTTCCGCCATGCCGGCATGATCGTGCCCGTGCTGTTTGTCGCGTTCGCAGGCCTGTACAGGTACTACCAACCCGCAGAACGCCGGCCCGCGTACATGCTGCCATGGATATCCACCGAAAATGCCGAGGCCCGGATCAGCCGCCGGGCGGCCGAGCTGACGCCGGTCGATGCAGTCTTCGTCGTTCCTTATTCCTTTACGGCGTTCCGCTGGTAT
>CAYMLN010000448.1:0-2857 GCA_964391045.1 uncultured Saprospiraceae bacterium | reverse complement strand
ACGGTGTGCCAGATTTTTATTTTTTGCATATATCCTGAACCCATAATTGAACGTGCGTGATTAGGTCAGATGGTCAAGTTTCGTTTTGCCGGATTACGCGTCGATGCCTTCGGCCTTGTTGATGATCCGGGCCTGGTAGTTGACGGCCGAGCGGACGTTGACTTCCTCGAGGACAATGTAGTTGAGCGGGGACGCCAGCTTCTTCGTCAGGTCGCCCGTCTCGTTGTTCATGTCGCCGAAGGTGATGGCGCCGGTGGGACATGCCGTCTGGCAGGCCGTCTTGACGTCGGCATCCCGGAGGGCGCGTTGTTCGGCCTTGGCGCGGAGCTTGCCTTCCTGGATCCGCTGGACGCAGAAGGAGCACTTCTCGATGACGCCGCGAGCGCGTACCGTAACGTCCGGGTTGAGGACCATACGGGTGAGGTTGTCCGCGCCCCAGGGCACATCGTCCTGGCCGGACGCGAGACCGAGATCGGGCTCGTTGATCGGCCACAGGTCGGCGGATGTATAGTCGAGCCAGTTGAACCGGCGGACCTTGTAGGGACAGTTATTGGCGCAGTAGCGCGTGCCGACGCACCGGTTGTAAGCCATTTGGTTGAGGCCTTCAGAGCTGTGATTGGTCGCGTTGACCGGACACACGTTCTCGCACGGGGCATTGTTGCAATGCTGGCACATCAGCGGCTGGTAGACCGCGCTCGGGTTATCGACGTCGCCGTAGAAGTAGCGGTCAATCCGCAGCCAGGACATCTCGTGGTGCCGGCTCACTTCACGCTTGCCGACGACGGGGACGTTGTTCTCGGCCATGCAGGCGACCGTACAGGCGCCACAGCCGATGCAGGCGTTGAGGTCCACGTGCATGCCCCAGTGGTGGCCGCGGGCATAGACATCGTCATGGCCCGGATAGACCTGCTTCGTGTTGAGCTCCTGGTGATGGTGGCGCTCCTCCTGGAGGTCGTGGGCAAACGTTTCCACGTGATCGAGGTGGCTCTTCCGGATAATCGTCCGGTTGACCAGCGAGCCCTGGAAGCCCTGGCTGACCAACCCGTAGGTCATGTAGACGGTTGCCGCCTCGTCGGCATTGATTTCCTCCTTGGTCTTGGCGTCTTCCGCGCGTACACCCATCGTGTGATGGTACTGCACGCAGGAGAACTCCTTCTCCTCCCCTTGCTTGCCGGATACCGTGGGGCCGGCCGCAAAGTATTGCACGAGGCCGTCGGCATCCGTGGAGAGCATCGGGATGACATTGATCCCGACGCCGGTACCGGCGCGGCCCGTCACGGACCGGCCGTATCCGAGCGCGAGGGCAAAGCTGCCCGGCGTCTGGCCGAACTGCTTGATTACCGGAACGCGCACCGTGGTGCTGCCCACCGTCAGGTCGGCAAGGTCGCCGTCCTCGAGATTTTCATGGGCGACAAACTTGTTCGTACCGTCAAACGCCACCGGGAGGGCCAGGTAGTTGCCCCATGCGCAGCGGTTGACCGGATCCGGCATTTCCTGCAGCCACGGGTTGTTGGCGTACTGGCCGTTGCCTTGCGTTACGCTTTCGTAGAAGGTGATCTCTGCGCCGGACCCCGGGCGCGTCACCTTGGCCGCGAGGGCAGCCACGTTGTCGCGATAGGCGGCGCCGGATGCCGCAGGCGTATAGGTGTATACGCCGTCATGCAGCAGTGTATTCCAGGCGATGGCGCTGCCCGTCATGGCGGACCAGCGATTCATCAGGTACGTGTAGTAGGGTTGCTCCGTGGCCAGCAGGACGGGATCTGCGCCGGCCCAGACGAGCAGGCTGTGCTCGCGCTGGCGGGTATCGAAGAGCGGCGCGATCGTCGGCTGGATCATGCTGATGTGCCCGCGCACGGGCTCGACGTCGCCCCACGATTCATACATGTGATGCACCGGGGCGACTACGCGGCAGAGCGAGGACGTCTCGGTGAGGTCGATCGTCGTGGCGATCGTGAGGCCGACCTTCGCCATGGCGTCGGCAAACGACTGGCCGAAGGGAAGCTCGTAGACGGGATTGGCGCCATACACGATCAGGGCATCCACCTCGCCGTTATTCATCGCGGTGACGAGTGCGCTGACCTTGCTCTCGTCGCCCTGGCGCTGGAGGGAATATTGGTTGATATCGACCGTCGTGCCCGTATTGCCCAGCAGGTGGTTGATCCCGCAGACGAGGGCCTGTTCGCCAATGTTGTTGGTGCCGCAGACGACGAGGGCCTCGGCGCCGGCCTTCAGGAGCTCGGCGGCCACGCCGTCGATCGCGCCGGCCAGCTCGGCCCGGCAATCCGGGGCGGATACCGTCGACGCGCCTTTGGCGGAGGCGATCTGGTTATAGAGGCGGGCCAGGGTCGCGCCTGCCTCGCTGGCATTGATGCGGATGCGGTTGTCGGCATTGCTGCCCGACAGCGACATATAACTCTCGATCTGGATGTGCCGGGACATCTTGGCGCCCTTGACGTCGTCGATCTTGCGAGTGACGGCGTACTGGGTTGCGTATTGGACCGGAGAGATCCAGGCGCCGAGGAAATCGGCCTGGACACCGACGATGACCTTGGCCTTGTCGAATGCGTATCCGGGGACCATGGCCACACCGTACATCTGCTCGTGCGCCTTGAGGATGGCGGCGGCGGAGACGGCATCGTACTCGACCACGTTGGTATTGGGGAACTTCGTCTTGAAGTCGGCGAGGACCTGACGCTCGGTCGGGCTCATGATCGTGTTGGCGACCACCGCGATGCGGCTCTCCGGCTTCAGGGTGCCGGCGACGAGGTCATCGACCTGCTTCCAGGTCGCGGCCTCGAGCGCGCCGTTGGCATTGCGGACCTGCGGCCCGCGAAGCCGGTAGGTATCGTAGAGGCTG
>CAYMLN010000447.1:0-2864 GCA_964391045.1 uncultured Saprospiraceae bacterium | reverse complement strand
GGCCCATCGACCACTACCCGGCGAAATGCCGGCAGGCGGCCGCGATCATGCTCATGATCCAGAACAACCTCGACCCGCTCGTCGCGAAATATCCCCACGAGCTCATCACATACGGAGGCAACGGTGCGGTGTTCCAGAATTGGGCGCAGTACCTGCTGACGATGAAGTACCTCAGCGAGATGACGGAAGACCAGACGCTGGTCATGTATTCCGGTCATCCGATGGGGCTCTTCCCCTCCTCGCCCGGCGCACCCCGCGTGGTCGTCACCAACGGGATGATGATCCCCAACTACAGCAGCAAGGACGACTGGAACCGCTTCAACGCGATGGGCGTGACGCAATATGGCCAGATGACAGCAGGCTCATACATGTATATCGGGCCGCAGGGTATCGTGCACGGCACGACGATCACCCTGCTCAATGCCGGCCGGCTCAAGGGCCTCGGATCCGATGACCTCAAGGGTATCGGGTTTGTCACGTCTGGCCTTGGCGGCATGTCCGGTGCCCAGGCGCGCGCCATGGTCGTCACCGGCGCCACCGGCATTATCGCCGAAGTGGATCCCGACGCGATCCGGCAGCGACTTGCCGACCATTACATCCGGCAGGAGGACCTCTTCAACGACATCGACGAATTGCTCGACCAATACGTTGCCGCTAAAAACGCCCACATCCCGCGCTGCTTTGTCTACGCAGGCAACATCGTGGACCTCTGGGAACGAATCGTCGTGCGGGCGATACCGGTTGAACTCGGTTCGGACCAGACGTCTTGCCACAATCTCGACAACCTCGGGTATTGCCCTGTCGAATACACCTTCGCCGAGGCTAAGGAACTTCTCAACCGCGACAAGGATGCCTTCGACGAGGCCGTGAAGCATTCGCTGCGCCGGCACATCGACGCGATCAATACACTCGCCGGCCGCGGCATGTACTTCTGGGACTACGGCAATGCCTTCCTCTTCGAAGCGGCCCGCGCCGGCGCGGACGTTGAAGACAACACCAAGCCCTCGGGCTTCAAGTATCCGTCCTACGTGGAGGACATCATGGGGCCCTTGTGCTTTGATTACGGCTTCGGGCCCTTTCGCTGGGTCTGCACGTCCGGCGATCCGGAGGATCTCCGCACCACTGACCGCATTGCGGCGGAAGCGATCCGCGACATGCTCAAGGATGCACCGGATGACATCCGCCACCAGTTGCAAGACAACTTGCGGTGGATCGAGGACGCGGAGCGAAATATTCCCACCGTGGGCAGCCAGTCACGCATCCTGTATGCCGACGCTTATGGCCGGATCCTCATCGCCAGCCGGTTCAACGAAGCAATCCGCGACGGCCGCATCCATGCGCCGGTCGTGCTCGGCCGCGACCATCACGATGTGAGCGGCACCGACGCGCCATGGCGCGAGACGGCCAACATTTATGACGGGTCGAAATTCACCGCCGACATGGCCATTCACAATGTCATCGGCGATGCGATGCGCGGCGCGACGTGGGTGAGCATCCACAACGGCGGCGGCACGGGCTGGGGTGAGGCCATCAACGGTGGCTTCGGGATGCTGCTCGACGGCTCGGCGCGCAGCGACGAGGCGCTGCGGTCGATGCTCCATTGGGACGTCAATAACGGCATCGCGCGTCGCGCATGGGCCCGCAATCCGAACGCCCTCCAGGCGATCGGCCTGGCCATGGACCACGAGCCGAAGTTGCGCGTCACGCGGGCATCCCTTGCGGATGATGCCTTGCTGAAGCGGTTTTTCCCGGGGTAACATGGATTCTGTTGTCGTCCTGGCTGCGCCGGACGCCACTCCACACAATGCCACGTCGAATGCTACTAAGGCGATTGGGCTACGCCCAATGCACAAAACGGCAAGTGCGAATACCTGAATAGCTCCTTCACTGCAAGCTCATTGAAATTTCGCACCCGGCTCTTCCACGTTGCAACGCTTGGCCTAGCCCAATACTATCCAGGGGGACTGACGCATTTGCAAAGGGCACCCCGTTGGGCGCAAGCTAAGCTTGCGCCCAACAAGCGTTCGCTCATTTGACATCGCGGTCCCGGGGATCCGGGACCGGATATAGCGAAGAACGATTATCATGCTATTAAGGCGATTGGGCTACGCCCTATTCCCCATGGAAATTCCATCTTCCCCAATACACCCCTTCAAGAAAGCGCAATGAACCCGCGTATTCGAAACTTCAACGTCGTGAAGCTGGGCGTAGCCCAGCAGCCTTAGTAGATCGAAATGCCCGAGTTAAAATAGCTGTCGTCCGGCGCAGCGCGGACGACGATAAAACGGGAACCCTCGTTTTGAAAGAAATTTTCACCGGATCAACGTCACGTCCCCCGAAAACCGTACCTCCTCACCGTCGGCCAACCTGGCGACGAGCATGTACACATACGTGCCCGGTCCTGCCCGTCCCCACGGCGTCTCGCCGGTCCATAGGTCCATCTGCGCCATGGTCGGGAGATCGGACACGGCGAGGAACATATCGCCCCACCGGTCGAAGATGTAGACCGTCCGGATGACGGGGATGTTGAGCGGATCAAGCGTAATCCGCCAGGTGTCGTTGATGCCGTTGCCATCGGGCGTGAATACATTGGGCACGTAAATGATCGGGGTGCGGTCGACTCGCACTTCAAGTCGGGCCGAGTCGATGCATCCCGCCGCTGTCGTGCCGATCACGGTGAACCATTGATCCTCGAGTGGCGTCACGATCACCTCCGTGCAGAAGCCGCACGACACGGCCTCCTCCGGCTTCCAGGAGACTGCATCGGGTATTGGCGTGCCTGAGGCCACCAGGATAGTGCTGTGGCCGAGCGGAATGAGCGTCTCACCGGTGAGCGTCATGTCGAACGGCTGCCCGTCGGGGAT
>CAYMLN010000446.1:0-2865 GCA_964391045.1 uncultured Saprospiraceae bacterium | reverse complement strand
GAAGCGGCCTATGACCGGCCCATGGACCCGTATGTGATCACGCGCGCCCTGTCCAATTTCGAGCGCACCCTCATCAGCGGGGACAGCCGGTACGACCGGCACCTCGCAGGTACCGCGACAACCGTGATGACCCCGTCGGAAAAAGCCGGCATGGACCTGTTCTTCAGCGAGCGAACGAATTGCTCGGCCTGCCACGGCGGATACAATTTCACGACCTACGCATTCGCCAACAACGGTCTTTACCTGGACTACACGGATCCGGGCAGATTTCGCCTCACCAACCTCGAGAGTGACCGCGCCGTGTTCAAGATCCCCTCACTGCGCAACATCTCCATTACGGCGCCTTACATGCACGACGGGTCGCTGGCTACACTGCGCGACGTGATCGATCATTATGATTCCGGCGGGCAGGCGCACCCGAACAAGAGCCCGCTTATCCGACCGCTTCACCTGACGGAAGCCGAGAAGGATAATCTCGTCGCCTTCCTCCAAATGCTGATAGATCCGACATTCATCCACAACCCGCACCTTCGACCTGAATGAACCACTCGCTCCTCCTCCGCTCGGCTTTCTTCGGCCTTGTCCTTTTCGTCTCGGCTTGCGACAACGATGACGATCCGATTCCCGCGACATATGACCCGACGCCATTTGTCCTGGACCGTGGCCGGTTCCCGGACCCGCAATTGCCCGCCGACAATCCCCTCACGGTCCAGGGCGTTCGACTTGGCCGGATGCTCTTCTACGAGCCGATGCTGTCGGGTGACAATTCCCAGTCGTGCGCCAGTTGCCATCTCCAGGCCTTTGCCTTCACCGATACCGCGACCACATCATTGGGCATCCGCGGCATGCGCGGCCACCGCAATGCGATGTCCGTGTTCAACATGGCCTGGCACGACAATGCGTTTTTCTGGGACGGTCGCGCACCGCTGCTCCGGGACCAGGCCCTGCGCCCCATCCAGGATCCCCTCGAGATGGACGAATCGCTGGATGACGTCGTCGCCAAGCTCTCGGCGGACAAGGACTACCGCGACCAATTCATCCGGGCCTTCGGGGATGACCTCGTGACATCGGAGCGCATTGCCCTCGCCATGGAACAATTCATGCACACCATTGTCTCGAACCGGTCGAAATATGACCTGTTCCTCCGCGGTGAAGCCCAGCTCACCCCGGAGGAGGAACGAGGCCGGTTCCTGTTCTTCACCGAATTCAATCCGTTCTTCCCCGCCCAGTCGGGCGCCGATTGTGCGCACTGCCACGGCGGCGACAATTTCGAGAACGACATGTACATGAACAACGGACTGGACGCTCCTCCCGGCATGACCGACCTCGGCCGTGAAATGGTCACCCACAACCCGAATGACCGGGGGAAATTCAAGGTGATGAGCCTGCGCAACATCGAGGTGACGCCGCCGTACATGCATGACGGCCGGTTCCGCACGCTTGAAGAGGTCGTCGATCACTATGACCACGGTCTTCGTCCCTCCCCGACCCTCGACCCCGCCCTCGACTATACACGGGTGAGCGGCGGATTGCAATTGAGCCCGTCGGACAAGGCCTCGCTCGTGGCCTTTCTGCGCACGCTGACCGATCATGCGATGCTGACGGATACGGCGTTTACCAATCCATTCTGATCCTCCGCGGCCACGTCCAAAGATCGAATGATCACAATGGCGGATGACGTCGCCAGCACCTGGCGCGTGACCCGCGGAGTGTAACATGTGTTACGATGGCGCCTTTGCCGCAGGGGTAACTTTGAAGGGTCATCAGCACCGGCGGGCCGTAAACCCTCTTTCAGGCAGTGGCCCGGCGTAAACGAATCCAACATGAAAACGCACTTTGAAGTCCTCGTCATCGGCGGAGGCAATGCCGGCATTTCCGCATCCGCCCATATGCTCCTGAAACGTCCGGAGACGGATCTGGCCATTATCGAGCCCAGCGACAAGCACTATTACCAGCCCGCCTGGTCTCTCGTCGGCGGCGGTGTCTTCGATATCCAGGATACCGTCAAGCCGGAAGCCGATTACATTCCCAAGAAAGCCCATTGGATCAAGGCCCGCGCCGAATCATTTGATCCGGAGAACAGCGCAGTGACCGCCAGCGACGGAACGCGCTACACGTATGACTTCATGATCGTCTGCCCGGGCATCAAGCTCAAGTGGACGGATATCAAAGGCCTGCCGGACGCGCTGGGCATGAACGGCGTGACCACGAATTATGAATTTCAATATGCCCCATACACTTGGGAAACCCTTCGGCAGGTCAAGCGCGGGCGGCTCATCTTTACGGCGCCCAACACGCCTGTCAAATGCGGCGGCGCGCCCATGAAGATCATGTTCCTGGCTGCGGACCATATCCGGAAAAGCAATTTGCAGGACAAGGTGTCCATCGAATTCTGGAGCGGAGGTACCCGGGTCTTTGGCGTCCGGAAATATGAGATCACGCTCGAAAAAATCATCAAGCGGTACAATATCAAGCTCCACTTCTTCGAAAAACTCGTCGAGGTGGACGGTCCGGGCAAGCGGGCGAAATTTGTCGGCTTCGGCGAGGACAACAAGGACCAGGAGACTTGGGTGGATTTCGAAATGCTGCACGTCGTGCCGCCACAAAGCGCTCCCGATTTCATCCGGAACAGCCCCCTGGCCAATCCCGACGGCTGGGTTGATGTGGACAAGTTCTCGCTGCAGCACGTCCGCTACCCCAATGTCTTTTCCCTCGGCGACGCCTCCAGCCTGCCGACGGGCCGCACGGGGGCGGCCATCCGCAAACAAGTGCCGGTCGTCGTCAACAACATGATCGCCCTGATGGAGCACAAGGCCATGGACAAGACCTACAACGGCTACACATCGTGCCCGGTGATCACCGGCT
>CAYMLN010000445.1:0-2867 GCA_964391045.1 uncultured Saprospiraceae bacterium | reverse complement strand
CTGGCGTTTTTCGAGAAATGGAAATTCCGCCATCCCGACGACGTGGACTTCATGCGCGTCATGGAGGATGTCTCCGGCCTCGAACTCGACTGGTACCTGGAATTGATGACCAGCACGATCAAGCAGGTCGATTACGCTGTCGATTCGGTGTTCGGCGACGACGTGCACACGACCATCCGGCTGCGGCGCGACGGCGATTTCCCGATGCCGCTCGACGTAGCTGTCGACCTCGCTGACGGGAGGACACGTTGGTACACCATACCGCTCGACATCATGCGCGGCTATAAGGCTGAACCCGCGCCAGACGGGCATCCTCCGCATGTCCTGCCGGACTGGATGTGGGTCAATCCCGGGTACGTCATGGTCATCGATGCACCCGTATCCGAGATTCGAAGCGTCAGGATCGACCCCTCGACGAGGCTGGCCGACTTGTGGACCGAGGAGAATTCCTGGCCTGTCACCGTGAAAGAGACGAAGGAGTGAGACATAAGGACATTTGGCCGGGGTCAGGCAAGCTGGCGCGGATGCTGATCATCGCGGGCAGCCTTTTCCTCTGCGGGAGGGCGTCTGCACAATCGGCTGAGGTCGGCAACTGGTGGATCTATTTCGGCAATCTGCAGCTCGATGCGCGCTGGAACATCTGGCACGAGGTGCAATACCGCTGCTACGACGTTGCGGGTGACCTTGAACAACTCCTGCTGCGCGGCGGGGTGGGCTACAACCTGTCGGAGAACAACAACAATGTCCTGCTCGGCTACGCGTACATCTACGGCCGTCCGTATGTCCAGGGCACTGGCGAGAAAACGACGACGTGGGAAAACCGGATCTACCAGCAGTTCCTGACCCGGCAGCGTTTCGGCCGTGTGTATATCGCCCACCGTTACAGGATCGAGGAACGACTGCGAAATGAAGACATGGATGTGCGGTTCCGCTACTTCCTGTCGGTCAATGTGCCGTTGAACAAGCCGGAAATGGTGCCCGGCGCATTCTATGCTTCGGCGTATGATGAGATCTTCCTTAACGCCGACGCCCCGGTCTTCGATCGCAACCGGTTGTACGGGGCGTTGGGCTATGTCATCCGTCCCACGCTTCGCGGCGAATTCGGTTTCATGCGCCAGATGCTCGAGCAGGGTGGGCGCAACCAGTTCCAGGTCGTCCTGTTCAATACATTCGACCTGGCGCGGCACACGGATTGAGCGTGTGTCCGGGCCGCCGCCAATCGGGTTTGCCCGATTCTGAGTATCATTAAGGTCCTTCAAGGCAACAACATGAAACGTTTAAGACGCCTATTTGCCGCCGGCATCATCGCGGCATCCCTCGCATCGGCGACGGGACAAACCCTTTCCCGGGAAACACTCGAAGCGCTAAGATTTCGCAGCGTAGGCCCGGCCGGGATGAGTGGTCGCGTCACCGCGATCGATGTCGTGCGTGCGGATCCCGACCACATCTATGTCGGCACGGCGTCCGGCGGCGTATGGGAATCCCGGGACGGCGGCGTCCGGTGGACGCCCATCTTCGATGAGCAGCCCACGCTCGCCATCGGTGCGATCCGGATCAACCAGCGGAATCCGAGCGAGGTCTGGGTCGGGACGGGCGAAGGCAACCCGCGCAATTCCCAGAATGCCGGGCAGGGCGTATTTCGTTCGCTGGACGGTGGCCGGACGTGGAGTTACATGGGCCTGTCCGAGACGAAGACCATCCACCGCATCCTCATCGACGAGCATGATCCACGGACCGTCTACGTCGGCGCGCATGGATCTGCATGGGGTCCCGGTGAAATGCGCGGCGTTTTCAAGACCACGGACGGCGGAAAGACTTGGCAGAAAATCCTCTACACCAACGACCGTTCGGGCGTCGGGGACATGGTCATGGATCCGGGAAATCCCCGCAAGCTCATCGTCGCGATGTACGAGCATGCCCGCACACCCTGGGATTTTACCAGCGGTGGCGTGGGGTCCGGCCTGCATGTGACCTACGATGGCGGGGAAACGTGGACGAAAGTCACAGCGGATGATGGATTGCCGAAGGGGAATCTCGGCCGCATTGGCCTGGCGATCGCCGCGTCCGATCCATCGATCGTCTACGCGCTCGTGGAGGCAAAGGAGAACGGGCTCTACAAGAGCACGGATGGCGGCCGGAAATGGTCGCTCGTCTCGACGAAGAACATCGGCAACAGACCATTTTACTACAACGAGATTTATGTCGATCCGAAGCGAGAGGACCGCATCTGGAACTTGTATTCCTATGTGTCGAAAAGCGAAGACGGAGGCAGGACGTTCGAGACGATCCTCGACTACGGCAAGGGCGTCCACCCGGATCATCATGCATTTTACATCCATCCTGACAACCCGGACTACATCCTGGAGGGCAATGACGGCGGATTGTACCTCTCGCGGGACGGTGGCAAGAACTGGCTATTCTGCAGCAATATCCCGGTCGGCCAGTTCTATCACATCAACGTGGACAACGAATTTCCCTACAACCTCTACGGCGGTATGCAGGACAACGGCTCGTGGGTCGGGCCGGCCTTCGTGCTCAAGCAGGGCGGCATCCGCAATTACGACTGGCGCGAACTCTACTTCGGCGACGGGTTCGATGTCATGCCGAGACTGTCGGACACGCGCTACGGGTGGGCGATGAGCCAGGGCGGAAACGTGGCCTATTATGACCGGGAAACGGGCTTCAACCAATTTGTCAAGCCGGTGCATCCTGAGGGCGTTGCGCTGCGGTTCAACTGGAATGCCGCACTCGCCGCCGTGCCGGGTGAAGACTGCGGGATCTATTACGGAAGCCAGTTCGTGCACCGGAGCCTCGACTGCGGGCGCACGTGGGAAATTATATCCCCGGACCTCACGACCAATGATACC
>CAYMLN010000444.1:0-2873 GCA_964391045.1 uncultured Saprospiraceae bacterium | reverse complement strand
GCCTGACGCAGGCGCCGCTCGAGTTTGCCTCCGTCGGCTTGCTCGATCTCGCGGGCAAGGCGGTCAATGGCGCTCTGACGGATGAAAAGGGCGCCTTTCGGATCACGGATGTGACGATCGGGTCGTATATGCTCCAGGTCGCCTATGTGGGCTACGCACCCAAGACGGTCACGGGCATCGAGCTGACGCCCCGGAAGCCGGATGTCGACGCCGGCGTCATCCTCGTTTCCCCGGAGGCCCAGTTGCTCGACGAGATCCAGGTTGTCGGCGAGGCGGCCCTTATCGAGGCCAGGCCGGACAAGATCGTCTACAATGCCGAAAACGATGTGACCTCCCGTGGGGGCGATGCCAGCGACGTATTGCGCAAGGTGCCCCTGCTTGCGGTCGACGTGGACGGCAACGTGTCGCTCCGCGGATCGGAGAATGTGCGCATCCTGATCAACGGACGGCCATCAGGCATTTTCAATGGCAACGTCGCTGACGCGTTGAAGATGTTTCCCGCCGACCAGATCAAGTCCGTTGAAGTCATTACCTCCCCCTCTGCGCGTTACGACGGCGAGGGCACTGCAGGCATCGTCAACATCATCACGCGCCGCAAGTCCGTCGAGGGCCTGGCAGGATCGGCAGAGGCCACCGCGGGCATCCGCAACAGCCGGGCCAACCTTAACCTCAGCTATGGGAAGGGCCGGATGAGCTTGAATGCCTCCGGTGGCGGCCATTATGGATACCCGCTTGAAGCCGGGTCAGTATTCACCCGCGACGAATTCGGCTCGACGATCCCCTCCTATATCGACCAGGACGGGTCCAACAAGAGTTCGCGGCTCGGATTCCGCTCCTTCCTGGGGCTCGAGTACCAGATCAATGCCTTCAATACGGTCAACGTCGGCCTGAGTTATCGCGGGTTCAGCAATCAACGCGAGAACCTCATGTTTTCCGATTACACGGAGAATGGCAAGCTGGTCGACCAGTACGAGCGGTATTCGGACGTGGGTGCCGGCCGCGGCGGGCTCGACCTGGAGGTCGACTATCGCCTGACGTTCCCGCAGAAGGAACGCGAATGGACATTCGCCTTCCAGGTCAATGGGGACAACGACGACACGGATTCCGATTACAGCACGGTGTATGCCTTTCCGCTGGAGGAGGCCCCGCTCCTCCAACAGAACGTGGAGGCCGGGACCGGACTGGACTGGACACTCCAGACCGACTATGTCCAGCCGCTGTCCCCGGCGGTCAAGCTCGAGGCCGGCTTCAAGGCCGTCCTGCGGAATATCCGCAATGACTTCCGCTTTGAACAATACAACGAGACCCTCAGTGCCTGGATCCCCGATCCGCAACAGACCGATGTCTTCGACTACGACCAGGATGTCTACGCCGGGTACGTGTCATCCACGGCGCGCCTCGGCGAACAGTATACCCTGATCATCGGCGGACGCCTCGAGGGGACACACATCGACGGCGATTTCGAGCGTTTCGAAGCGACGTTTGCCAACGACTATCTCTCATTTCTCCCCAGTGTAACGCTCTCGCGCACCATTGGTAAGGCCAACCAGCTCAAGATCGGCTACACCGAACGCATCCAGCGCCCGAGCCAGCGCCATGTGAACCCGTACATCGAGTACAACGACAACCGCGACATCACCTATGGCAACCCGGAACTGGCCCCGGAGCGCATGCACCAGGTCGAGCTAGGTTCCAACTGGTTCCTCAACGGAAGCACCCTCAATGTCTCGTTCTTTGCCCGGCGCACGTACGACCTGATCGAAAGCCTCGTGCGGATCGATGAGAACGGGGTCTCGGAAACGACCTACCAGAATTTCGGCCGGCGGGATGCGCTGGGCACCAATGTGTTCGGCTCCGTTATGATCGGCGAATGGCTGACGGTGCGGGGCGGCGTCGATTTCAATTATTGGTATGCCATCGGCTCCTTCGAGGAGGAATCACTGGATAATACCGGGATCGACCTCAGCGGACGGATCAACCTGACCTGGAACATCACAAAGACCCTGCGGGCGGAAGGTTTCGCCTTCCTGCGCTCCCCGACATACACCGTCCAGGGCAAGAACCCGAACTGGTCGATGATGAGCTTCGCGATCCGCAAGGAATGGCCGGAAAAACGGCTCACGCTGGGCCTCAACATCACCGAGCCATTCCGCGAGAATCTCGCCTGGGAGCGGGAAATCTTCGGGTCGACCTTTTATCAGTACAGCAACAACCTTCGCCCCGTGCGGTCCATCGGCGTGACGGCCGGGTACCGCTTCGGCAAGCTCGATTTCAAGGACAAATCAGGTCGCCGGAAGGTCAACAACAACGACCAAAAGGAAAGCGAGGGCGGGGAGAATTTCTGACATCCGCAGCCGGTTTCGTAGTTTCGGCATGATCACCCAATCCGTGATCGCGCCGATATGTCCGATGCCCAGCACGCGCCCACCCCGCCTGAAGATCCCGGCGCACCGGTGCTCCAGCCCGTTGACTTGCCCGGGGGCCACATCGATCCCCTCCATTGTCCCGCCTGCCGGAAAGCCGTCCGGCCCGAGGACATGAACCTCGAGAAGTCGACCGTCCAGTGTCCGCATTGTTATCATGTCTTCGGGTTCGGCCATGACCCGGCCAGCGGGCAGCTCCGGGCCGAGCAGCTTCAACCCGAGGGGGTGGAGATCCTGAAGCTCCGCAGCGAACTCGATATCCGCCTCAAGTGGATGTACACGACATCGGCCTGGAGCCGGAAGTTCTTCGTCCTGTTCACTTCCGTCTGGAATATCCTGCTTCTTCCCTTTGTCCTCTCCGCCGTCCTGACGGGCGAATGGATCATCCTCTTGTTTATCTCCCTCCATCTGTTGGTCGGGCTTGGGCTCATGTGGTACCTGCTGGCCATT
>CAYMLN010000443.1:0-2875 GCA_964391045.1 uncultured Saprospiraceae bacterium | reverse complement strand
CGACGCACGGCCAGGTTCGCCCCGTTGGCCAGCAGTACGTCAGCCGCTCCTGCAAGCCTTCGTTCATCTTCGGCTCGACGGTGAACCGGATCTCGTCTTCGTTCTCGTCATAGGCGTAGGCGCCCCACTGGTCGGTCTTCCTGTTGAAGATGACCGTCCATTCGGTCTCGCCCGGGATGAAGAAGAGGGCATACTTCCCGGCCCGCAGTTTCTGTCCTTCCATGTTGACGTCCGTGCTGAACGATACCGTCGTCGCCTGGTTGGCGCCGGCTCGCCACACTTGTCCGTATGGCACCAGCTTGCCCCAGATCTCCCGACCCTTGACGGCCGGTGCGCCGTAATCCACCTTCACCTCCGTGAGCCCGATGACGTATGAAACAGAAGCCTTCGGGCTGGCCTGCGGCAGATTGACTTGAGCGAACGCGTTAACCATTGCCATGGCTACCACGATCAAGAGCAATGCTAGTTTTCTCATATCTCGTGTGATTTGATCTATTGTTTGGGTGATGAAACGACCGGCAAAGCGCGGTTAGTATAATACAACGGATGGCGAACCGGGATGGTTCTCAGATCCTCGGGGAGCTGAAATGAACCGTAAGGAAGATCATCGCCAGGCGCATCGCCAGGCTCACGTTCTCCGGCAGTTCATCCACGACCACCCATTCGCGGGGATCGCCTTCCCAATAATTGTAGACCATGAAGGCCCCGGCGGGCGGGCTGTCGAGGGACCATTCGCCAAATTGGTTGCCGAATTTCGATTGCCAGTTGAACTGCTGTGTGCCGTCTGTCAATTTCCAGCGGGAGAACTCGCCGGGCCAGGCCGTGCGGGCGGTGACGGTGACGCCATCACATTGGACCTCCCAGAGGTTGGGATCGTCCTTCCATTTCTGCCGGATCGTGGCGCTGTGGTCGCCCAGGCGCAGGTCCCATTCCGTCCAGTCGTTGCGGAACGACCAGCGCATCCAGAGCTCACCGCGCACGTCGTCGTCATCGGTGGTGATGCGCCATTCCCGATAGCTGTCGTTGTAGCGCGTCCCGATGCCGATGATCGTCTGCGCTGAAAGGGCAACAGGCCATGCCCCGGCGAGGAGGCACATCGCAAGGATGCCGCGCATGAATCGATTCCAAGCCAGCAAGCGGTCCACCATCTGCATCACAGATTGAGCCGGATCTTGCGCAGGCACTTCTGCAGGTCATCCGGGCCGATCCCCTTGCCCGAAAGCGATATGATCAGCCGGTCCCCGGCCAGGACCAGCAACTCACCGGACTGGTCAGCCTTGCTGTAACGCTCATAGGCCTTTTGGCCGTCGATGACGACGGAACGCTCGTAGCCGTCTTCCGACTCCTTGTTGACCTTCATGTCGGCCCACCCGGCAAGACTGGCCAAGACATTGCCCGCGCCGCCCGTATCGATGAGGTTGATGGCCAATTTCCGGTCACCTTCCCCATAGGCGGCTTCTGCCGTGGAGATCCCGAGGCCGAAAAATTGGGACTGCTGTCCCTGGAGATCCGTCCGAGCCATGCCGAGCAGCGCGTCAGGCAGGGAACCGCGCAGGACATCCGACGATATCACGCTGCTGTCGGCGGCCTCGTGGCGGGCCAGCGCAGTCTCGATCTTCTTCAGGTCGAGATCGCCGTCGGCCAGTGCGCCGCCGGAGGCGGCATCATCCGGCTTGCACGCGACGACAATAAGGAAAATCCCGAGGCCCAGGAGACGTGTGATTGGCTTCATCATGATGGCGGGTTTGCGGTCAACGGACCGCAGGTGAACGATTAGAACGGCAGATCATCGTAGGATGTTCCCTCGTCGCGTCCCGCAGCGGGCGGTACGTCCGGGAAATCCGCGGCAGCCGGGCGCGGGCGGCTCTCCTTGCCGGCCGCTTCGATCCGCCAGGCCTGCAGGTTGGTGAAATACTTGCCCTGCCATTCCCGTCCCCGAAGGTCGAAATAGACCTTGATGGACGATCCCTCGTCGATGCTATCGAGGATCGAGACGCGGTCCTGGACCACCTGGAACTTGATGTAATTGGGATACTGGCCGTCCTCGACGACCAGGACGAATTCACGGGTCTGGAAGGTGTCCGACTTCTTCTCGGTCTCGTATTTCTTGTGGAGTTTTCCTTCGATCTCGAATGACATATTTGTTCGGTTTGTGAATGTTCGGTTGTGAATATTTGGAATCAATACGCCTTGGCGAACAAGACGCGGCCGGCCGATTTCCTGCCGGTGAGGACGCATGCGCCCTCTTCGCCGCTGCGCTCCAGGGGGATGCAACGGATGGTGGCCTTGGTGAGTTCCTTGATGCGGAGCTCGGTCTCGGTCGTGCCGTCCCAGTGGGCGGACACGAATCCGCCGGGACCGTCGACGATGCTGCGCAGCGTGTCGAAGTCATCGGCCACGTG
Organism: uncultured Saprospiraceae bacterium; assembly: GCA_964391045.1. Classification (GTDB taxonomy): domain Bacteria; phylum Bacteroidota; class Bacteroidia; order Chitinophagales; family Saprospiraceae; genus Opimibacter. The sequence continues at coordinate 473 of CAYMLN010000443.1, read as the reverse complement.
GGTGTTCTCCTGCCGGAACCGCAGGGCCTTGAGAAGGAGGTTTTGCTGGATGTCGTCGAGCAGGCTCGCGATGCGGCCGGCGAGTCCGTCGAGCGGAAGGAACTCCTTCTCGCGCGTATCGCGCCGGGCCACCTCGGCCTGGCCCTGCTCCAGGTCGCGCTGGCCGATGGCCACGCGCACCGGCACGCCCTTCATCTCATACTCGGCGTACTTGAAGCCCGGGCGGGACTTTTCATCGGTGTCGAAATGCACGCTGATCCCTTTGGCCTGCAGCTCCTTCATGAGCGCCGTGGCAACCTCGTTGATCCGGGCCTCCGGCTTCGGCACGGGGATGATCACCACCTGCATCGGCGCGAGGCGCGGCGGCAGCACCAGGCCCTCGTCATCACTGTGCGTCATGATCAGGCCGCCGACAAGGCGGGTGGACACGCCCCAGGACGTCGCCCACACATACTCCTGCTGGTTGCTGACGT
>CAYMLN010000442.1:0-2876 GCA_964391045.1 uncultured Saprospiraceae bacterium | reverse complement strand
GGGTGGTGTGGATCCCGTCACGCGGCGTCAGTTTTGGGACCTCATCTATGAGGCGGCCGACCAGGGCATCACCGTATTCGTCACCACACACTACATGGACGAGGCCGAATACTGCCATCGCGTCTGCATGATGGTCGACGGCGAAGTCGCGGCCATGGATACGCCGGCCGCGCTGAAACAAACCTTTGGCGCCGCGTCGATGGACGACGTCTTCTATGCACTTGCCCGCCGGGCGCAACGCGCCGATGGATGAACCAGTTCGCCACCTTCCTGCGCAAGGAGTTCCTCCACATGTTCCGCGACCCGCGGACGTTGCTCATGTTGTTCGGCATCCCCGTCGTGCTGATCATGTTGTTCGGCTTCGCGCTCACCAACGAGATCAAGCACACGCGCATCGCCGTGTGCGATCTCGCCCGCGACGGACTGTCTGCGCACATTGTCCGCGAACTGGACGCGAGCCGGCACTTCGACCTTGAGCGCGTGCTCCTTTCACCGGCTGAACTGGATGCGGCGTTCAAGACCGGTAGGATTCGCATGGCCGTCATCCTGCCGCCGAAACTGGAAGAGGACCTGGCGCATACGGGATCGGCGAAGGTGCAACTGGTCGCCGATGCGAGTGACCCCAACATCGCGACCACCATCGTCGGCTATGCTACGCGGATCCTGCAGGATGCGCAAGCCACATCCGGGATTACGGCCCCGTGGCCGATCCGGATCGAGACGGAGACGCGCATGATGTACAACCCGGAACTGAAAGGCTCGACCAACTTCGTTCCCGGCGTCATGTCGATGATCCTCCTCATCGTCTGCGTGCTCATGACCTCCATCGCCATCGTGCGGGAGAAAGAGCGCGGCACGATGGAAGTCCTCCTCGTCTCGCCCTTCAATCCCATGCTCGTGCTCATCACGAAGGCGATCCCGTACTTGCTCCTTTCGGTGGTCAACCTTGGCGTCATCTTGCTGCTGAGCGCCACACTGCTTGACATGCCGGTTCGGGGCAGCCTCCTGGTGCTTTTTGGCGCCAGCATGACATTTATTATTGCGTGCCTTTCCCTCGGCCTGCTCATCTCGAACGTGACAAAGACCCAGGAATCAGCCATGATCATCTCCCTGGTCGGGATGTTGCTGCCGTCCGTCATCCTCACCGGCTTCATGTTTCCCGTCGAGAACATGCCGCGGGTGCTGCAGGTGATCTCAAATGTCATTTTGTCGAAGTATTACTTCATCATCGTCAAGAACGTGATGATCAAGGGCCTCGGCTTCGCCGCGGTATGGAAGGAGGCCGCGGTGCTCCTCGGGATGGCAACGGCATTGCTGGCCCTCGGCTTGTTGAAATTCAAGAAGCGGCTCGCATGAACACCCTGAGGCACCTGCTCGTCAAGGAATACAAGCAGATCTTCCGCAACCCGGTGATCCTGCAGCTGATCGTGATCATCCCGATCATCCAACTCGTTATCCTCCCGCAGGCGGCGGATTACGAGATGAAGAACATCCGCATCGCGGTCGTCGACCAGGACCTTTCGTCCGCCTCACGCCGGCTTACGGCCGACATCACGTCATCGGGGTTCTTCCTGCCCGTCTATCACGGCCCTTCAGCGCCAGAAGCCATGGCCCTCATGGAGATCGACCAGGCCGACATCATCCTTGAGATCCCGCCGGGCTTCGATCGCGACCTTGTCCGCGCACGGGAAGCCGACCTCCGAGTCGCGGTCAACGCGATCAACGGGACGAAGGGATTGCTGGGTGGCGCGTACCTGCAGCAGATCATCACGTCTTTCAATGCAAACATTGTGATGGACCTGGCGGATGGTCGCCAGGGCCGCCTGCCGCGCGGGCTCATCGCCGAGCCTCAGTTCTGGTACAACCCGTCGATGAACTACAAGTTCCTCATGGTGCCGGGGATCCTCGTCATGCTCGTCACCCTCATCGCCATGAGCATGTGTGCCCTCAACATTGTCAAGGAGAAGGAGACCGGAACGATCGAGCAGATCAACGTCACCCCGATCCCCAAGGCTGTCTTCATCCTGGGCAAGCTCATCCCTTTCTGGACCCTGGGGTTGTTCGTCTTCACGCTCGGGTTCTTCGGCGTGGCGCGGATCATCTATCACATCGTGCCGGTCGGCAGTGTTTGGCTGCTCTACGGCTTCCTGGCCCTTTTCCTGTTTGCCGCCCTCGGCATGGGCCTCCTCATTTCCACGTTTGCCGAGACCCAGCAGCAGGCCATGTCGATCTCCTTCTTCGTCCTCATCATCACGCTCCTGATGAGCGGGTTGTTCACCTCCGTGGAAAGTATGCCCCGCTGGGCGCAGGGGATCTCGTATGCTAATCCCGTCACGTATTTCATTGACGTCATGCGCATGGTCGTGCTGAAGGGGAGTGGCTGGGCAGATATCCGGCAGCATGTGCTGATCGTGGCGGGGTTTGCGGTTTTCTTCAATACCTGGGCGATCCTCAACTACCGCAAGACGGTGTGAAAGATCCAGGCCGGGCGACTTGGCCCTGATTCGCGGAAATGGTACTTTGGAGAAGTCTTTGCCCTTCGTGTCGGCGAACCTCCGCGGTGAGATGCAAGGACGTGGCTAAATCCACCTTATGCGCGGCGTACATTTCCTTTGGATCATCCTGTGGCCGATGTTGCCGGCGGCGCAGCACAGCGATTATTATAACTACGTCGACTATACGCAACGGCGTGTGGACAGTCTCCGGGTGCTGTTCCGGACAACGGCCAACGATTCCTTCCGCATGGCTGCCGCGCGGGATCTTGGCTTGTATTACATCGAGTCACAACTCGACAGCTCCTTTTATTTTCATCGGACCCAGCTGGACCTCGCGCAGGCGCTGCGTCAGCCGTTGTGGTTCGCCGACGCCAACGACCT
>CAYMLN010000441.1:0-2881 GCA_964391045.1 uncultured Saprospiraceae bacterium | reverse complement strand
CCGGGGCGACTTGCATGCCGGTCGACGTGATGTCGACCGTGACCTCGTAGGTCGCCTTGCCGATGTTGCGCGCGACGACGATCACCTTGTTCCCGTCTTTCTTTTCGAAGACCTGGATATCCTGGGCCTGTCCAAATAAGGAGCCGGCCAGGATGACAAGCAGTGCGATGTGCAAAATCCGATTCATGACGTATTGAAGATGTAGGGGCAAAGGTACGTCCTGCCTCTTTGCAAAATGTCAACGGAAAGCCAATGGACAAAGGTGGAATACACCAAGGTAAGCAACGGTCCGCCAGCGAGCAGGTCGATGCTTCTTTCGCATGGAGATCACGGAACCCACGGAGACTGTCGTGTGCTCCATGTACCAAGCTCTTGCCCGCACGGAAATCACGGAGTCCACAGAGGCTGCGCTTTGCGCTTTTCCCTTTTCCCTTTCCCCTTTACCCTTTCCCCTTTGCCCTTTACCCTTTACCCTTTACCCTCTGCGATCAATGTTCGTCATGCGCATGCGCCTGGTAATCGCTGACCAGTTTCTGCTGGATGTCGGCCGGCACCTGCTGGAAGTCCGCCAGCTTCATGGTGAACTTGGCCTTCCCCTGGGACAGCGACCGGAGGGTGGACGAGTAATCGTGCACCTCGGCCAGCGGGATGCGGGCATTGATCTTCTGGTAGTGGCCCTCGCGTTCCATGCCCATGATGATGGCCCGGCGCGTCTGCAGGTCGCCCATGATGTCGCCCATCACCTCGTCGTTGCAGAGGATCGCCACGTCGTAGATGGGCTCGAGCAGTTGCGGCCCGGCATGCTGGAAGGCCGCCTTGAAGGCCATCGTGCCGGCGAGCTGGAACGCCATGTCGTTGGAGTCGACCGGGTGCATCTTGCCGTCGTAGACCGATACGCGTATATCGCGGCAGCGTGATCCGGTCAGCGGACCCTCGGCCATCTTGCTCATGACGCCTTTCTTGATCGCGCTGCTGAACTTGCCGTCGATCGACCCGCCGACGATGCACCAGAAGAACGCGAGCTTGCCGCCCCAGGGCAATTCTTCGATATCACGGTTGCGCACCGTGAGGCCGTCCGGGTCGGGCATGTCGTCGTAGAAGGGTTCGATGCGCATGTGTACTTCGGCAAACTGGCCGGCCCCGCCGGTCTGCTTCTTGTGCCGGTACACTTCGTTGGCCGCCTTGGTGATCGTCTCCCGGTAGGGGATGCGGGGCGCCTCGAATTGCATGGTCGTCCCGTAGTTCTTCTCGATCCGGCTCTTGATGAGGTCAAGATGCAGCTGGCCCTGTCCGTGAAGGAGCATCTGCTTGAGTTCGGCCGATTGTTCGATGATGAGCGTCGGGTCTTCCTCGTGTACCGCGTGGAGGGCCTTGGCAAGCTTCTCGATGTCAGCCTTGTTGGGCGGCGTGACGGCGACGCGGATGCGCGGTTCCGGGAAGTGGATCGGGTCGACGTTCACCTCGGTCCCCTTCACGGCGAGGGTGTTGTTCGTGTGACTCTCCTTCAACTTCACCGTGACGCCCAGGTCACCTGCCTTGAGTTCGTTGACGGACTCGCGGTTCTTGCCCTCCGAGACGAAGATTTGGTTGATCCGCTCGTGGTTCTGGTTGGCATGATTGATGAGGTCGTCGCCCGGGCGCAAGGTGCCGGAATAGACCTTGAAATAAGATACGCTGCCGACCTGCGGTTCGGTGATCGTCTTGTAGATGAACACGACAGTGGGGCCGTTCGGGTCCGGCACGATGGGCTTGCCTTCCGTGTCCAGCGCATTCGGCCGGTCGGCCGGCGACGGGGCGACGTCATTGATGAAGCCCATGATCCGACCGCTGCCCATGTTGAGTTTGCCGGAAGCGCAAAAGACGGGGTAGATCTGCTGGTGGGCCAGCGCAATGGTGAGGCCTTCGGCGAGTTCCTCCTCGCTGAGATTGCCCTGGTCGAAGAAATGCTCCATAAGCGTCTCGTCGTTTTCCGCCGCAGCCTCGACGAGGGCCTGGTGCATGGCATGCGCACGCGCGAGCTCGCTGTCGGGAATCGGCTTCTTTTCCGGTTTGCCGCCGTCCTTCGGAAAAACATACATGACCATGCGCAAGGCGTCGACGATCGTGTTGAAGCCCGAGCCGGTGTTGAGCGGATACTGGACCGGCAGGACCTTCGGGCCGAAGCGCGACTGGATCTGCTCGAGGGTCGTATCGTAGTTGGCCTTCTCGTGATCGAGTTGGTTGACGACGAACATGCACGGGGTGCCGAATTTCTCGACATATTCCCAGAGCAACTCGGTGCCCACCTCGACGCCGTTGGCGGCGTTGATCAGCATGAGGGCGGTGTCCGCCACCTTCAGCGAGGAGATGACCTCGCCGACGAAATCGTCGTATCCCGGCGTATCGATGATATTGATCTTGTTGTCCCGCCAGGTGACGTGCATCAGCGAACTGAAGAGGGAATTGCCCCTTTCCTGTTCGATCTTCGTGTAATCGGACTGCGTATTCTGTCCTTCGATCGTGCCCCTCCGGTTGATCGCTCCGGCTTCGAACAACATGCTTTCGACAAACAGTGTCTTGCCGGAGCCGCTATGGCCGAGCAATACCACATTACGCAAGTTTTTCGTATCGACACCCATGATGATGATGTGTTTTAAAGGTTGAGAATGCTGTTAGAACGTCACGACCCCGCATGCGGGGATCGTGCTTTCAAAATAACATAATGGTTTTAAACCGCGAAATGAGGAAGGTCATGCCGGGGCATGACCCGATGACGTGAGAAGCGGGGCTAATATGTATCTGCCGGGAGGTGATGCGGTTAGCGCAGCGCCGCGAGTACGGTGGGGCAGGTCAGTCCTCGTTGACCTCGAGCTTGTAGCCGACGCCCTTGAGTGTCTTGATG
>CAYMLN010000440.1:0-2885 GCA_964391045.1 uncultured Saprospiraceae bacterium | reverse complement strand
ATTTCGAGTCAATCAAGGCCGCACGGGAATTCAAAACCCTGGTCCAGCTGCAGATGAATTCGACCCGGGAGGATGTCGCGAACCGCGTGCGAGACGCCTACCTCCCCGCCTTGCTGATCACGGAAACCGTCGCGGTGCTGGACCAGGACATCGCCCTCCAGCAAAAACTGGCCGACGAGACGCGGGCCGCACTGAAGGCGGGCTTCGTCGAGCAGATCGATGTCGACCGGCTCGACCTCATCGTCGGGACCATCAAGACGGAGCGCGAGAACCTCGTGCGGCAGCGCGAGATCCTCATCGATGCCCTCAAGTTCACGATGGGATACCCCATCCTGGACCCCCTTGCCCTGGCCGACAATATGGATGTGCTGATGGCGGACATCGCCGACATCGATCCCACCGAGCGGCTGGACTACATGAACCGCCCCGACTACCAGGTCGTGCTGAAGGCCCGCGAACTGCGCCAGATCCAGGTCGACGCCGCGGAGAAGGCCTGGATGCCCACGCTCAACGCATTCGCCAGCTACAATCCCACACTACAGGGCAACGATCAGCTTTATTTCATCCCTTCGGCCATCGTCGGCGTGCAGATCAACATGCCCATCATCGACGGCGGACTGAAGCGTGCGCGAAGGGAACGCGCCATGATCGACGCGATGCGCGTCGACGAGCAGACGCGGCTGCTGACCAGCGGCCTCGACGTGGAAACCGAGGCTGCCCGCAAGAATCTCATCAGCACGAAACTGAAGATGGAGGATCAGCAGGTCAACCTGGACCTCGCAACGCGGATCCAGGATGTGACCGAGACCAAGTTCCGCGCCGGCCTGGCCTCGAGCTTCGAGGTCACCCAATCCTATTCGACCTTGTTTTCGGCCCAGCGCACCATGCTCCAGGCCCGGTACAACTATCTGGCCGCCATCATGAAGTGGCGGGAAGCCCTCGGAAAGGCCACCCCTGCCATCACACCCAACAATTAATCCGATGCAAACGAACACTGCCATGCGCAACCACACCCTGTTTTTCACCGGCGTCCTGCTGGTCCTCGGATTCGCCGGACTCCTGTCCTGCGGACAAAAGAAAGATGCCGGAGATCCGATGGCCCGCCTGAACGGGCTCAAGGACGAGCGTGCACGGATCGAGTCGGAAATCGCTGCCCTTGAAAAGGAACTCGAGGCCAGTGGCGCGATCGAGAAGAAACTGCGCACCGTCGCCCTGACCGAAGTGGCCCCTGCGGAATTCAAGCATTACATCGACCTGCAAGGCAAGGTCGAGGCCGAGGAATCCGTCATGGCCACGGCCCAGATGCCCGGCACCCTGCGGACCGTGCATGTCCGCAACGGCGATATCGTCAAGAAAGGGGATCTCCTGGCCGAGCTCGACGATGCCGTGATCCAGCGGAGCATGGCCGAGATCGAGGGACAACTCGTTGTGGCCCGCGACCTGTTCGAGCGGCAAAAGGGCCTGTGGGAGCAGAAGGTCGGCTCCGAAGTGCAATACATCCAGGCGAAGAATGCCGTGGAGTCGCTCGAGCGTACACTGGCGACGGTAAAGGAAAACTGGAACATGACGAAGATCAAGGCCCCGACAAGCGGTACGGTCGACTATGTCCAGCTGAAGGCCGGCCAGGCCATCGCGCCCGGCGTCCCGCTGTGCGCGGTCGTCAACCTCAGCAAGCTCAAGGTGGTTGGTGCAGTGACGGAAGCCCATGTCGCCAAGGTGCGTAAGGGGGATAAAGTCCAGCTCTACTTCCCGGATACCGGAAAGGAATTGATGTCGACCATCACCTTCGTCAGCAAGCTGATCATGCCCAATACGCGCACCTTCGCCGTCGAATGCGCACTCCCGTCCGGCGATTTCACCTCCAACCAGATCGTGGTCATGAAGATCATCGATTATTCCGTCGCGGACGCGATCGTCGTTCCGGTCAATGTCGTCCAGTCGGAGAATGACGGCGACTTCGTGCTCATTGCCGAGAAGGCGGATGCGGAGCACGCTGTGGTCCGCCGTGCCCCGATCACCAAGGGCCGCATCTACAATGGCATGGTCGAGGTCCTGTCCGGGCTCAAGCCGGGCGATATGCTGATCACCACCGGCTTCCAGGACGTCAATGCCGGAGAGTCCGTGCACTATTGATCCCAGTCCAAACCCTCCTTCCGTTGAACGGGCGGCGATGCCGCCATGCCTCCACATCATGAAAGAGTTCAAGCCCACATCCTGGTCGATCGACAACCGGACGACCATCTTCATCATCACGATCCTCATCACCCTGGCGGGAATGATGGCCTACCAGGCCATTCCCAAGGAGCAGTTTCCGGACGTGACGGTGCCCCAGATCTTCGTCACGACGATCTATCCCGGCGCGGCGCCTTCCGACATCGAGGAGCTGGTCACCAAGCAGATCGAAAAGCAGCTGAAAAGCGTTTCCGGGGTGAAGAAGATCACGTCCTCCAGCGTCCAGGACTTGTCGAGCATCATTGTCGAGTTCAACACCGACCTGGAGGTCGCGGAGTGCAAGCAACGGGTCAAGGATGCCGTGGACAAGGCGCAAGGCGACCTGCCGGAAGACCTGCTTGACGATCCGTCGATCCGGGAGTTCGACATCTCGGAGATCCCGATCATGAGCATCAACATCGCCGGGGACTTCGACCTCGACAAGCTCAAGACCTATGCCGAGCTGATCCAGGATCGCGTGGAGGCGCTGACCGAGATCACGCGCGTCGATATCATCGGCGCACTGGACAGGGAGGTGCAGGTCAACGTGGACAAGTACCGGATGGCCGCGGCCAACCTGACATTCTCCGATATCGAGAGCGCGCTTGACTACGAGAACAAGACGATATCCGCCGGTAACATTGATATAGGCGGCATGACGCGGTCCGTATCCT
>CAYMLN010000439.1:0-2893 GCA_964391045.1 uncultured Saprospiraceae bacterium | reverse complement strand
TGTTCATTGTTCATTGTTCATTGTTCATTGTTCATTGTTCATTGTTCATTGTTCATGCGTAATTCCTAACCGCTTCGCTTTGGAAATCGTCAACCGCAAAGCCCGCCACGAATACCACATGCTCCAGAAGTATGAGGCCGGGCTCGTGCTGGGCGGCACCGAGGTCAAGTCCATCCGGCAGGGAAAGGCGAACATGAGCGATGCCTGGTGCGTGTTCGAGAACGGCGAGCTGTATATCAAGAACCTGCACATCGCCGAATATGACCATGCCGGCTACACCCAGCACGTGGCCAAGGCGACGCGGAAACTGCTGCTCCATAAGGCTGAACTCAAGAAACTCGAGAAGCGCGCCACCGAGAAAGGCCTGACGATCATTCCCTACCGCATTTACTTTTCCGAGCGCGGCCATGTCAAGTGCGAGATCTGGCTCGCCCAGGGCAAGAAGGCCTTCGACAAACGGGAATCCATCAAGGAAAAGGACCTCAAGCGCGAGATGGACCGCCGCCTGAAATAGGCGCGACGGTCAGAACCGCAGGATCTGCCCCGCCTTATGCAGGGCCCGGGACTCTGTCTCCCGACGGATCTCCTCCTTCTCTTCCGGCGACGTCGCGGCGAGCATGGCCATCGCTTCGTGCCATACCTCCTTGCGCCATCCGCGGATAAGTTCGGCAAGCATCCACTCGTCCATGCGCCCCATCAGCTTGTCAACGAGGTCCATCATCGGGGAGTGCTTCTCGATGATCTCGTCCTGCACGGTATCGATCGTCTCCGCGATGATCGCGTTGACCGTCTCGTGATCGGTCATGCGGCGTTGCCGGGATTGCTGATCCATGTCCGGCCATTCGGGCAGCAGCACCTCATGAAGCGTGAGGACGAGGTCGTAGTTGATGTGCGCGTTGATGCCGAGCATGATGTGCTGGAGCACATGGAGGGATTCGCCCCGGCTCCGGTCATGGGCCAGTTGCCAGATCGCCGGGGTGTCCGGCGCCTTGTGATCATACGCAGTGAGGGCGTCAAAGTAATATTCGGCAAATCGGTCAAGGAGCCGCGCGACCCACGGACCGTCCTGAAAGCGTCCGGCGTCGATCCCCGCCAACATCCGGGACGTCATGGTCGCATAGCACCGCAGGAAGAGGTACCTGTGGTCGTCCTTCCGCTCCCAGGCCTCCGCCTGGTCCAGCATGCGGCCCGTCCAGGCCTGTCCTTGCGCTTCCATCCGGACAAAATACTGCGTTAGCCGGAATGCCCGGATGCGCCGTAATTTTGTATTTGGTGAAAACACAATTCTCCAAACTGGTCATGGCTCCCCAGCGGGAGACCACCCGGCCACCCGGCGCGATCCGGAAGCGCCTCAACAATATCACCGCCATCTGGAATAATGAACAAGACAATGATCTCGGCATCGAGAAGGTCGTTCGACTTTTCCTCGCCTCCTCACCGTTCCTCTTCCCCGGGCTTTACGTCAAGGAGTTGTTTTCCCGCAAGCTATTCGCCTTTGAGGACCTGGCGGTCGACGGGTACGTGCTCCTTAAGATCATCATCCCGCTCACCATCCTTATCAACGGTCCCGGCACCCCGGCCTGGCTGGCGGTGGTCAGCGCTTACCTGATCCTCGAGACCATTTGCTATGTGCCCTCGTTGATCTTCGCGTCGGACCTCATCAACCGGCCGCGCTCTTACCGGCGATCGATGCTGCTGGTCTTCCTTAACTACATGGAGATCATCTTGGGCTTCGGCGTCATCTACTCGACCGGGACGATGCTCAACGGCCCGCTGACGCATTGGTTCGACCCGCTGTACTTCAGCTTCATGACCGCCTCCACGATCGGCTACGGCGACCTCTATCCCGTGACGCCGCTGGCCAAGATGATCGTCTCGCTACAGTCGGTCCTCTTCATCATGTTCCTCTACATCTTCCTCAACTTCTTCAGCTCGCACGTGCGGGCGAAAGGTTATTTCGGGGAGACGTAAAACGCCCCCACATCGACCTTGTTGTGCCACGCAGCCATCTGCAGGAGCCCGGCCATGTCCTCACCGCGCTGTTTGCCCACGGCACCTTGTACGCGGCGAGCTACAAACCATAGCATCGCGGCTTCCAGCAGCTAGATGATCGGGACGAGAGCTACGTGGTGCACGCAGGCCAGTGTATGTTCCACAATGGGAATACCGCGCATCTGTTCGGTCCCGAAGACTTCATCTTCGCGCCGGCGTCGTGTACCGGTTCGAGAGCTTCACGCCCGATTGCTGTACCTGGATATTTTTCTATCGCCCGCCAAGGGGGCGAACGGCCTTAATACTCGGCATTCCCCGGCGTGCGCGGGAAAGGAATGACGTCGCGGATGTTCGTCATGCCCGTCACGAAGAGTACGAGTCGCTCGAAGCCGAGGCCATAACCGGCGTGCGGGCATGTGCCGAATCGACGCGTGTCCAGGAACCATTGCATCTCCTCCACCGGAACGTTCATCTCATCCATGCGGCGGGTGAGCACGTCGAGGCGTTCTTCCCGCTGCGACCCGCCGACGATCTCGCCAATCGCCGGGAAGAGGATATCCATGGCCGCAACGGTCTTGTCGTCGTCGTTGAGCCGCATATAAAACGCCTTGATCTCCTTCGGGTAGTCGGAGAGGATCACCGGCTTCTGGAAATGCTTCTCGACGAGGTAGCGCTCATGCTCGGACTGCAGGTCCGTGCCCCACCCCTCGATGGGAAACTGGAACTTGCCCTTCTTATTAGGTGTGGAGTTCTTCAAAATCTCGATCGCCTCGGTATACGTGACACGTTCGAACTCGTTGTCCACGACGAAACGCAGCTTCGAAATCAGATCCATCGTGCTTCGCTCTTGCTGGGGCTTCGACTGTTCTTCCTGTGCCTGGCGGTCGCTCAGGAAGGCGAT
>CAYMLN010000438.1:0-2899 GCA_964391045.1 uncultured Saprospiraceae bacterium | reverse complement strand
GGGACCGCCGTGCACCCATACGAGCGCCGGGACTTTGGCATCCGGGCTGGCCGTGAGCGGCTTGTAATAGATGGCCGGGATCTCCAGGCCGTCGAATGATTTGTACCGGACCACCTCGGCCGAGACCAGGTCTGCGGGATCGATCTCCGGATTGAGGGTCTCGGTCAGTTTGCGCAGTTCGCCCGATCCGAAATCATACAGATAAAGATTACCCGGCGCCTTCGAGGTGCCGACGGTGAGGCGGGCCTTTTGCTCGCTCTTTGAGATGTTCACGGCGGTGATGTCGCCGTCCGTGATCGCCGTGAACTCGACCGGCTTGCCGCTCGCATTGTTCCGGATGACGAGGGTGTTCTTGCCATCCTCGTTGATCGCCGTCACGCGGTACGTCTCGTTTTCCGTCAGGAAGCTGTACATCACGTCCCAGTTCGTCGCGAACAATTCCTTGTGTTCCCCCGAGCCGATCGTGTATTCGGCGAGGTAGGCAAACTCCTTCCCTGCATTGGTGATGTAGTAGAGGAAACGGCCGTCGCGGCTGAACCCGCTGGGCTCGTAGGTGCCGGCTTCGCCGTTGGTGATGCGCGTCCGGGCGCGGCTGGGGATGTCCTCGAGATAAAGCTCGTTCTCGCTGGTCGTGAGCGGCTTGACGAGCGCCAGGGTCTTCTCGTCGTCGGAAATGTCGCCGACATCCAACCCCTCATTGTTCTGGTAGATCATCACCGGTGTCCAGGTGTCGACCGGCATCTTGTAGAGGTCGAAGAATTGCGGGTCGCGCTTGTTGGACGTATAGAAGAACGCCGTGCGGTCCCTGTTCCACTTCATGAAGCCGGCTTTTTCCTGCTCGCCGGGCGTCAGGTCCACGGACGTTCCGTCAGCCTTGCGGAGGTAGATGTGGCTGATCTCGTTGCCGCCCTTGTCGGCCGAATAGAGGATCTCACCGGTGGAGGGCACGTAATCGATCGCGAAGTAGGACTCGACGGTCGATTGCGTCAAGGGTTTCCGCGAGCCGTCGGCGAGGTCGATCTCATACAGGTTGAAGATGCCGGACTCGTCGCTGTGCACGAGCAGCCGGGACTCGTCGGGCGAGAAGGCGCCGCCACCGATGCGGGTGTTTGCATAAAATTGCTCGATCGTATAGGTCTTGACCGCCCTGGCGGTTTCCTTGGGGGGCTGGCAGGCGGACAAGAGGGCGATGGCGGACAGAAGGGAGGTGAGCGCTTTCATAAATTGATAGGATTGTGGTGTGACTGGGCGATGAAGATAAAAAGCAAACCCGGGTGTGTGCAGGGAATGGACGAATGGTCCCGGGCTATCTACCACCGCGTGCTTTTGGCGGTTTGGCGGAAATAAAAAAAGGCGCCTGTGGGCGCCTTTCGAATTTTACAATGACGTGGTCAGACGGTCATGATGTCCTTCTCCTTGGCCTGGATCAGGTGGTCGATGGCCTCGGTATGCTGCTTCAGGATCTTCTCCACGTCTTCTTCCTTGCGCTTGCCCATGTCCTCCGGGTAGCCGTTCTTGATCTCCTTCTTGATGAGGTCAATGGCCTTGTGCCGGATATGGCGGAGCGCTACCTTGGCGTCCTCGCCGGCGGCCTTCGCCTGTTTGGCCAGGTCCTTGCGGCGTTCTTCGGTCAGGGGCGGAATCGACAACCGCACCACCTCGCCGTCGTTCATGGGCGTGATGCCCAGGTTGGCGGCGAACAGCGCCTGCTCGATCTTGGCCAGCATCCCTTTTTCCCAGGGCTGGATGGTGATCGTCCGCGCGTCCGTCGTGCCGACGTTGGCGACCTGCGTGAGCGGCACGTGGCTGCCGTAATACTCGACCTGGAGGCCTTCCAGCATGCCCGGGGAAGCCTTGCCCGTGCGGATCTTGGCCAGTTCCTTCTTCAGGTGGTCGATGGTGTGATCCATTTGCTCGCGGCCATGGACAATAGCCGTGTCGATCGCGTCATTCATGATGGATGTCCGGTTTAGCGTGAATATGGATTACTCGCGGCCAAAATACGAAAGGACGAAGTAAATGAGCATGGCGACCGACGACAGGGCGGCGACGAGGTAGGTCATGGCGGCCCACTTGAGGCCGTCTTTCGCGTAGTCGTACTCCATGCCGCGTGTCGTACCCGTGTTATCGAGCCACACCAACGCACGGCGGCTGGCGTCAAATTCGACCGGCAGGGTGACGAGGCTGAAGAGGGTCGTGACGGCCATGGCCAGGATCACGATGAGGAGCAGTTGCGGGAACGAACCCATCAACATGATGGCGGCCAGGAAGCCCCACTGCTGGGCGAATGCGGCGACTTTCACGACGGGCACCATCGCGCTGCGGAACTGGAGCATGCTGTATGCCGTGGCGTGCTGGACAGCGTGGCCGCACTCGTGTGCGGCGACGGAGGCCGCGGCGACCGAACGACCCCGGTACACCTGCGGGCTGAGGCTCACGGTCTTGGTCTGTGGATTGTAGTGGTCGGTCAGGAAGCCTTCCCCCTCGACGATCTGGACGTCGTGGATGTTGTAGTGGCGGAGCATGTTGGCGGCCACTTCGTAGCCGGTCATGCCGCTCGACAGGCCGACCTGGCCGTATTGATGAAACTTGGATTTCAGTCGGTTCTGGACGAGAAAGCCCACCAGGGCGATCGCGCCGATAAGGATTAAATACGTTGCGCTCATGGTTGTTGTTGGTTGTGATTTTCGATCCCGTCAGGGATTGGATTTTCTATATAATGCAAAATCAGGCCCGGAGGTTTCAATCCGGCCGCCATGGGCCAGTCCGGCATTACCCTTCGGCGCCGATGTGGGTGAACCCGGTGTAGGGGACCAGGACAGCGGGCATGCGGATGCCTGTCTCCGTCTGGTTGTTCTCCAGCAGGGCGGCCACGATGCGGGCCAGGGCCAGGGCGCTG
>CAYMLN010000437.1:0-2902 GCA_964391045.1 uncultured Saprospiraceae bacterium | reverse complement strand
ACGAGCGCCATCAGCGTCAACGTGACCATTGGAAATGTGCCGTGTCATGGCGATTCCACGGGCACGATCGCGATCGATGTGAGCGGCGGATCGGGCAACTACACCTACATCTGGACCGGACCGGGGGGCGTGACGTACAATACGCCGTCGATCGAAGACCTGCCGGCAGGCGTCTATGTACTTGTCATCAATGATGACCAAGGGAATGTGTTCAACGGCGTATACACGGTCACCGAGCCGGGCGATATCGTCCTTGTCGGCTCGTCGGTCGTGGACAACCTGTGCTTCGCGCAGACCAACGGCGCGATCACGGTGGATATCACCGGCGGCGTGGCGCCCTTCACCTATTCGCTCAACAACGGGCCCGCGCAAGCGGAGAATATGTTTGCCAACCTGCCCGGCGGCGGCTACGAATGCCTCGTCACGGACGCCAATGGTTGCGCCTTCCTCGCCGGTCCCTACACGATCGCCGAACCGCCCGCAGTCGGGATTGACGCCGCCGTTACCGGCGTGCGCTGCCACGGCGAAAGCAACGGCCAGATCACCGTCACCGGCCTGGGCGGCATCGCGCCGTATACCTACCTGTGGACCGACCTGAACCTCACGGAACCCACCGTCCAGGGCTTGGCCGCCGGCCTGTACACGTGCCAGGTGACTGACCACAATGGTTGCATCACGGGCTTCGGCATCGCCGTCGGCGAGCCGGATACGCTTGAGGTCTTCCTGACAGAAGTGACGCATGCCACCGGCGCAGGCCAGGACAACGGCAGCATCGTGCTCGTGCCCACGGGCGGTACCGCGCCTTACCTGATCAACTGGAACAACGGCGCTACCGGGGATACGATCACGGGTCTCGTACCCGGAGACTACACGTACGTGATCACTGACGCCAACGGATGCACGTATACATCACCCGCGCCGGTCGTGATCACCGGATCGACCAGCACGGCTGACGTCGCATGGGCAAGCGCACTGGGCCTTAGCCCCAACCCGTCGCACGGGGAATCCATCCTCTCCTGGACGGATCTGCCCAGCGATCGCGGCACCGTGCAGCTCTTTACGGCGGACGGTCGTATGGTAGGCGCCACAACGCTCAATGCACGCACGGGACAGTGGGATCTCACGCCGATGCGCCTGCAAAGCGGAATCTATATGGTGACCATCCGCATCGACAACGAGGTCGTCACGAAGAAACTCGTGGTTCTCTGATCGGAGAGTCGCTCACGCACAAAAAAAAGCCTGATGGTCTTCCCATCAGGCTTTTTTTATTCATCGACGCTTGGATCAGGCGCCGGCTTCGGGTGATGCAGCGGCGGCCTTTGTCGCCTTGCCTGGCGGACGTCCGCGCCGTCCGGTCTTCTTGGCGACTGCTTTCTTGGTCGCGCCTGCAGGGCGTCCGCGCTTGGCTGCCTTCTTCGCGGCCTTCTTGGCTGCCTTCGGCGCAGCGGCCTTGCGCGCCGCTTTCTTGGCCGTCTTGCGCGTAGCTTTCACGGCCTTCTTGGCCGCTTTCTTCGCGCCCGGCTTGCGTCCCCGCTTGGTCTTTGGAGTGGCGGTGCCGGAACCGGACATCGTGCGCAGTTTGTTGAGCACCCAGTCGGCTACGCGCTTTTGGGTATCCGCGTCGAGGCCTTTCAGCGCTTCGTACACGTCCGCCATCGCTTTCAATTCGGGATCATGGATCATGTTGGAAATGGATTTGTGATGAGCATTATAAGCTTCAAAGTTAACAATGTCGTGGCAATTTGCCCCTTGTCCATCCCGGTGCCGCCGGATGACTGCCGTTCTCCCGAAATGTCCGCCCTGTAAATCCGCTTCAGGAATTAAACAACCCGTTGCGCCCTCCGCACCACCGTTTGTCTACCGGTCGACGAATCACAATCCCGCGCAGGTGCGGCTGTTTGGCTTTTAAGTACATTTGGACCATGATCAGATCAGTATGCGGCGGGCACCTTTGCCGCCATTTTTTTTGCCTGGCCATCATGCTTCTGGCCTGGGCAAGTCACGGACAAGTGCAGCGCTTCGAGACCGGAGAGGCGAGTTACGGCATCAAGCTCGGGCAGACGCAGCCCCTCTACCTGGTCGCCCAGGCTGCGCCCACGGACGCGGCTAAACTCCGGGAGGCCAAGAAATTCAAGCCGACCTTCGTGCCCAACTTTGCCGGTCGCAGGCATGAACCGCCGAAGAACCCCATGGCGGAACCGCGCCACGGGGATCCGCTGTACACGGCCTTCGACCCTCGGATGCCAAATGTCGACATCTTCCCGACGGTCAATATCGAAGGGATGTCGCAATCCGTATCGGGTTCGGGCGTACCCGACGTGAATGGCGAAGTCGGCCGCGACTTCTACGTCCAGATGGTCAACGTCACCTATTTCCGGGTATACAATAAGATGGGTAACCCGGTCTCCTCCGCGATCTCGGCCAACACGATCTGGAACCAGGTGGGCCTCTCGTCCTTCGGCGATCCAATCATCCAACGGACGACGTACAGTTATGACGCCAATGGCAATCGTCGTCGGCAGACCGATCCACTGGGAAATGTCTCGACAATGCTGTACGACGCTGTCAATCGCAGAACGGTTTCAATCGATCCGCTGCTGCGGCGGGCCACGACCATTTACAACACCGCTGCCCGGGTGGTCGCTGAAATCAATCCTTCCAACCTCAGGTCGACTCTGGTTTATGATGCGGCGGGGCAAAGAATTGCGTCCATTTCTCCCGTCGGAACACGATTAACGACCATTTACGATGACTGCTGTCATCGTCCGAAAGCCACCGTTCAGCCGGATGGTGCGCGGACCAGCTATGCCTATAATCCAAACGGACGCCAGATCCGCACCACAGCTCCGACAGGTGGGATTTCCACCACAGTTTATGACAACCTGAGCCGCACGGTGGCCAG
>CAYMLN010000436.1:752-2909 GCA_964391045.1 uncultured Saprospiraceae bacterium | reverse complement strand
CACGTTAACCGGCTCCTCATCAAAAACAATACTTCCATTTCATCTCCTGGTCGGAGATCGCAGATTACTGTTCATTATTAATTATTCACTGTTCTCTGTTCATTCGGAGTCCTCAGACAACTTTTAGTTTTTAGCTTTTAGTTTTTCGCAACAAAGGGGATACCACATTTCTCACGGAGGCGCGGAGCTCAGCATCCTCGCGTTAACCGGCGCTACATCAAAAACAATACTTCCATTTCATGTTCTGGGAGAAGATCGCAGATAACTTTTAGTTTTTAGCTTTTAGTTGTTCACTGTTCACTGTTCACTGTTCACTGCTCACGAGTTCCCCGCCGCACGAACTTCCTGCGCCGGCTGTGC
This sequence comes from uncultured Saprospiraceae bacterium, assembly GCA_964391045.1. Classification (GTDB taxonomy): domain Bacteria; phylum Bacteroidota; class Bacteroidia; order Chitinophagales; family Saprospiraceae; genus Opimibacter. The sequence goes on along the minus strand of CAYMLN010000436.1, from coordinate 2,549 downwards.
ATCCGTAGCAGTGCTGTCGCGTCACGATCCTGCGGTTGGCCAGCGCATCCATGTCGAGGTCCATCAGGTGCGGACGATCCACGGCACACGGCAGATCGAGCATCTGGTTGAAGTCGCAGTCATAGAGTCGACCGTCCCAGCCCACGCTGAGCGTATTTCGGCACATGAGGTGATCGAGCGTGGCCGGGTTGAAGGCATCGGCCAACGTCTGCATGTAATCGGCATAGTTGCCGGATTCGAGGAGATATTCGAGGAAACGGCTGATCGGGAGGTTCGTGATCACGTACAACCGGTTGAACGTGATCCCGAATTTCCGTTCGAGTTGGCGCTTGAATTCCGCCTCCAATGATGCCTGGTCGCCGGGCAGGTAGGCGCCCGATGGATTGTGGACGAGGTCAAGCAGGAGTCCGGTGCCGGGCTGTCCGTAGCCAACTTCGTTGAGCATGCGCAGGGCGCGGATGCTGTCATCGAATACGCCCGCGCCACGCTGGCTGTCCGTACGCAATTTGTTGAAGTGGGGGAGGGAGGAAACGACCTGGACCTGGTGCCGGGCGAAGAAGTCCGGAAGGTCGTGGAAGCGGGGATTGGAAACAATGATCGTGAGGTTGCACCGGTCCATGACGTGCACACCTCGTCCGCGGCATTCCTCGACGAACCACCTGAAATCCGGATGGAGCTCGGGCGCGCCGCCGGTGATATCGATGGTCGGGATGTTGTAACGGTCGACGACCGCAAGGCATTTTTCCAGCAGCGCGCGGGACATCATCTCCCGGCGGTCAGGGCCGGCGTCTACGTGGCAGTGTGCGCAGGCCTGGTTGCATTGCTTGCCGACATTGACCTGCAGGATCTCAAGCCGGGCCGGTGTCAGCGCCGTGTGGCCGCTTTCCGCCATGGCGGCTTCGAACGGCTTTACCGTTCCCGGTCCTGACCGGTCCTGGAGTACTGTCAATTGATATAGCGGGCTGGCGAGTTCGCGCCCACGCGCCTGGAGCGACTTGGTGGCCTGGTGGATCGCCATACTTACATCGTCAGTTGGCGCACCTGGTTCATCATCATCACGGAGTTGACCAGGCTGGCGCCGCCGCGGATCGCGGCAGCGACATGGACGGCCTCCATCATCTGCTCTTCATCCGCGCCTTTGGCCAGGCATGTCGACGTGTAGGCGTCGATGCAGTAGGGACACTGGACGGTATGCGCAACAGCGAGGGCGATCAAGGCCTTTTCCCGCTCGGTTAGCGCACCTTCCTTGAAGACCTCGTTATAGTAGTCGAAGAACTTCTTGCCCATCTCTTCCTGGAACTCGGTGATCTGGCCGAATTTTTTCAGGTCCTCGGGCTGGAAATATGTTTTCTGGCTCATGGTTTAACATCGATTGAATGCCAAACATATCATTATACGGTGAAGTTTTGGGCTACGGACCAGGCATAGGGGCATTCGCGGTCGCGACCGGGCAAAAAAGGAATGGTAACTTTTGCGCCGCTTTCGTGTTTGATCCACCTATGTCCGTTTCCACGCCGGTGACCGATGTGAATACCCATGAATTGCTCCTGGCGGGTAAGCGGTACGTGTTGACCCTGTTCCGGTCTGCGGCCGAAGCGTCCTATGAGGCGACGTTTGCGGAGAGCGTGTTTCAAACATCATCCTATCATCTCGCGCTGGAGGAAGCGCCTCCGGCTGACATGGCCTTCCACTACGTGCGGATCGACGGTCCAGGCGGATTGGTTGGCCTCTTGTCCTTCCAGATGCGACACGAAGGTGACCGCGGTACGCAGGCCGCCACCGAAACTGCCGAACATC
>CAYMLN010000436.1:0-742 GCA_964391045.1 uncultured Saprospiraceae bacterium | reverse complement strand
GGCAGTCCGCTCGATGTGGAACCGCATCCGCTATAGCCTGGCCCGGCTCATTGACATGGACGTGCTCTGCCTGGGCAACACCCTGGTGACGGGGGACTACGGGATGATGTTCGCACCGACACTTCCTCCCGCGGATCGAACCCGTTTGATGACGGCGACCTTCGACTGGTTACGCACTCTGCGACCCTTTCGCCGGGTCAGCATGCTCTTTGTCAAGGATTTCTACGAGGATATCTTCGCGCCGCTGCCCGCCGTCCCTGCCGGAGTGCGGTATCACCCGATCGCCACGCAGCCCAACATGATCCTCGACGTCGATCCCGCATGGGGCAGCCTGGATGGCTATCTCGACGCCCTCAAGTCGAAGTACCGTGTTCGCGCGAAGAAGGCGCTATCCCTCGCCCGCGGACTCGAGCGGACGGAATTGGATCTCGAGCAGATCATCGCGTTAAAGGACGTCTTACATGATCTCTATCGGCAGGTCGCCGCCGATGTCGGCTTCAACCTGTTCACCCTTTCCCCGGACTATATGGCCAGCCTCAAGCGGCGCCTCGGCGACCGTTTCAGGCTCTGGGTGTACAAGGAAAACGGCCAGGTGATCTCGTTCTTTACCGTCATCGAGGACGGGGAATGGCTCGACGCCCATTTCCTCGGCTATGATCCCGGGGTCAACAAGCAGTATCACCTGTACCATCACATGCTGCTGACCATGATCGACCTCGCGGCCCGGCGCGGATTCCGCAAG